>CAYMTX010000122.1:0-6703 GCA_964393475.1 uncultured Roseburia sp.
ATATAAGCTTCCCTTTGTAAAAAGAAAACGCACATGTTTCTGAAGTTTCTCACAATTCACAAACGCCATGCGAAGACGTTCCATTACTTCCTCTTCTTCCACAGACAACTTATACGGATCAGACCAATCGATGGTCGGGAAGTTCGTATCTCTCAGCTTATACTCACGCTCTCCTACTTTTACAACACCACGCTCAATGTCGATTTTATCCAATAACAAACGGTCTTCCATCTCAAATTCCGGATGTTCTTTTATAACTTGTCCTTCTAACTTAAACTGCATAATTGTAATTGCCTTATGCATTTTCTCGTCTAACTGGGCATCCCTGATATCATACTCGTCTTCTCTGTAATCCAGCTTAAACCGCGCACAGGAGTCATTATCATAGCAACTCATCGCCAGTCTTGCAAGCGGTACGAGATTAATGCCGTAACCATCTTCCAGCATGCTTAAATTGCCGTATTTTGCTGAAATACGGATAACATTACAAATCAGACTTCTGCAACCGGAGGCTGCACCCATCCATGACAAATCGTGATTGCCCCACTGCACATCTACAGAACGGTGTTCCATCAAAGTATCCATAACCAAATGCGGATATGGTCCTCGGTCAAAAATATCACCGACTACATGTAAATGATCTACAACCAAGGTACGAATCAACATACAGATTGCAATAATTAATTTTTTCGCCTGACCGGTACGAATAACAGAATTAATAATCTCATTATAATACGCTTCCTGGTCTGATACGTCCGGACGACCGGTTAATAACTCTTCAATAACATAAGAAAAATCTTCCGGAATTGCTTTTCTCACTTTAGAACGGGTGTATTTGGAAGATGCACTTTTACATACACGAATCAGACGATACATAGTCACTTTGTACCAGTCTTCAATATTCGTTTCATTTTTTAACACCTGCTCCATCTTCTGTTCCGGATAGTAAATCAAAGTAGCCAATGATTTCTTCTCTGTAACAGTAATAGCACTGCCAAATTCTTCTTCGATTTTTCTCTTAATCGCTCCGGAACCATTCTTTAAAATATGTTGAAACTGCTCATATTCCCCATGAATATCTGTAATGAAATGTTCTGTGCCCTTTGGTAAACTTAAAATCGCTTGTAAATTCACGATTTCAGTAGCAGCTTGTGCAACGGTAGGATACTGTTTCGCTAAACTTTTTAAATAGCGCAAATCATTTTCCTGCATAAAATACCATCCTTCTATAAATTTTACTTATACTCTTTTTTATTATAACTTAAAAGCGACTGCAACACAACTAGCCTTACCGAATAAAAACTACCCGGTTCACGAAAAAAGGTTTATGATATTTCATCTTTTTCTCCAAAATATCATAAACCTTTTCTATATTACATTGTTGCCTTAATGACATCACTCATTTCATAATGTCCTGCCGGTTTTCCGGCCAGATATTTTGCTGCTTCCACAGCACCTTTTGCAAAAACTGCTTTCGAATATGCCGTATGCTTGAATTCAATAACCTCATCCTGACCTGCAAAAATCACTTCATGCTCACCCACGATGCTTCCGCCACGGACGGCTGAGATACCTATCTCATATTTATCACGTTTCTTGCGTTCCCCGCTGCGGTCATACTTATATGCATATGCATGTTCTAACGCTTCATTTATAGCATCTGCCAACGCCAACGCTGTACCGCTTGGCGCATCCACTTTCTGATTATGATGCTTCTCAACAATCTCTATATCAAAACCTGCCGGTGCAAAAACCTGTGCTGCTGATTTTAATAACTCCATCAAAGTATTGATACCAAGAGACATATTAGCAGAACGAAGAATTGCAACTTTTGTAGCCGCAATTCTTGCCTTTTCTAACTGTTCATCACTAAGGCCTGTTGTACAAAGCACCACCGGAATCTGTTTTTCCACACTATATACTAATAAATCATCAACTGCCCCGGCATTTGAGAAATCAATAATAACATCTGCCGGAACATCACATACCGAAATATTAGGAAAAACCGGATAATCATTGACAATACCGTCATATACATCGATACCTGCTACAATCTCGATATCCGCATCTTCTTTGCAGATGCCGGTAATTACCTGCCCCATTTTTCCATTACATCCATGCATAATTGCTTTCATCATACTCGTCCTCATTTCTCTCTTATGAACTGTTATACTAATTTTAAACCATAAGCTTTCATTATCTCAGCCATTTTTGCTGCATTTTGCTCAGTCATCTCTGTAAGTGGTGAACGAAGAGGTCCAACCTCATATCCCATAAGATTTAATGCTTTTTTCACAGGTATCGGGTTTACTTCGCTAAACAAAGCATCCACCAAATCCTGTGCTTCCAGCTGTAACTTCATAGCCGTTGCTAAATCACCATCAAAAAAACTCTGACACATATTATGTACCTTTGCCGGTGCAATATTCGACCATACCGAAATAACACCTGCCGCACCAATGGAAAGCAATGGTAACACAATCGCATCCTCGCCAGAATATAAATCAATTTTACCATCCGTTAAGCTCATCAGCTTCGCAGCCTGTGCCACATTACCTGTTGCTTCTTTGATACCGACGATATTCTCTACATTTTTAAATAAAGTTGCCGCTGTCTCCGGTAAAATATTACATCCTGTACGTCCCGGAACATTATACATAATAATCGGCAGTTTCGTTTCTGCTGCAATTTCTGAATAGTAGCGGATTAAGCCACCTTGCGTCGCCTTATTATAATATGGTGTTACTGCTAAAAGACCATCTGCTCCCGCTGCTTCTGCTTCTTTTGACAGATAAATCGCTTCTCGCGTACAGTTAGAACCGGAACCTGCCACTACCGGTACACGATGTTTTGTGAAATCTACCGCTGCCTTGATAACCTTTCCGTGTTCTTCCATTGTCATTGTCGAACTTTCACCTGTAGTACCTGCAATGATAATACAATCTGTACCTTCCGCAATCTGAAATTCAATTAACTCTTCTAATTTGTCATAATTAATTTCTTCATTGTTCTTCATCGGTGTGACAATTGCGACACCTGCACCTCTAAAAATTGCCATTTTTCTTCCTCCTTCTGCTATATCTGCATGTTTACTGTTTTGCATGTGCATCCTTGCGGAGCGCTTTATATTCGATAAGATACATTTTCCTAACGAATGAAAAAAGACCAGCCGGTAAAGCTGGTCTTAACACTCTAATATACACAGCCTGTAGCTGCAATTATTATGTAAAGCGATAGCTCCCCATCTAAAAGATGACAGTCATAAGACTCTTAACCTCATGCCCAAGTAACACACTTACAGGTATGTGCCCTTTCGGCGTTCTTCCCTTTCACAAGTCTTCTCCTGCCCCTGTGGCATCCGTCCTGCTACTCATAAATCACGCAACCTCTATCAAATCTTTTTAATTTTCATAAAGCATAGCATTAACTTATCTCCTTGTCAATGCTAATCCTCTAAAAACTCAATTTTACTTACGGAAACTTCGTAAGCAACCCGTTTTTCCGACTCCCATTCAGACAACTTTTTCACATATTCACGGCTCTGGATTCTCCCCCAAACCATCACATGACCGCCCACTTCAAATCCTGATGCAAAACGTGCATTTCTTCCCCAGCAGATACACGGGATATAATCTGATTTTCCATAGGAACGGTTGACCGCAATAAGTAAATCTGCGATTTCCCTTCCCAATGGTGTTTTTCGATAAATTGGTTCTTTACAAATATAACCATCCAGAAAAATCTGATTACTCTTTACTTCGTCTGTGGTTTCATCCAAGAACTCCAATTCTCTTACAAAAACAGACAATACCAAACGATTTTTCTTCTCCTCATGACGGTTAAAGGAACGGAACTGCCCCGTTGCAAAAATTATCTGACCTCTATAGTCTGCAGTCACATCAATTAATCGCTCCGAAATCATAAGCGGTATGTAATCCATAAAATTACTGAGGCGATTCACGGCCACATCTACCATATAAAAGCCCTCGCCATACACTTCGTGACTGAATCGGAAATCCGAAACGATTTCTCCTACTATAGATACCTGGTTGTTTTCAAAAATTTTATCTGACATGAATTTTTTCTCCCTTCCTCTCGCCGCCCCTTTGGCGACCTGTTTGACAAAAATAGTTGTAACATGAACAAGGTGGCATATTCGCTCACAGGTTGTCGATAAACAAACTTCCGTTTTTGTCGAAATTTCACGCTATTATTCACACCGACAACATGTCAGCGCCATGAAAGCTTCAATTTTTGGGCATTCGACGTATTTCGCCCTTGTAAATTTTAAAAATTGTGATAAAATATTGAAAGTTGTGCGCAGTTTATCGTTTGCACACAATATCTCTATGCAACATTTAGTTTTGTTTTAAAAGGGCACATGCCCCGGAATGAGAGGACATTTTATGAGAACAACACGTGAAGATGTACGTAACATAGCAATTATCGCTCACGTAGACCATGGTAAAACTACCCTGGTAGATGAGCTTTTAAAACAAAGCGGTGTATTCCGTGAAAATCAGGTTGTTGAAGACCGCGTCATGGACTCCAACGACATCGAAAGAGAACGTGGTATCACGATTCTTGCAAAAAATACAGCCATCACATACAAAGGCACAAAAATCAACGTTATTGACACACCGGGTCACGCAGACTTCGGTGGCGAAGTAGAACGTGTACTTAAAATGGTAAACGGCGTTATTCTGGTCGTAGATGCATTTGAAGGTGTTATGCCACAGACGAAATTCGTTTTAATGAAAGCCTTGGAATTAGAACTTCCGGTTATCGTTTGTGTGAATAAAATTGACCGTCCTGAGGCACATCCAAATGAAGTTGTAGATGAAGTATTAGAGTTATTTTTAGATTTAGATGCTTCCGATGAACAGCTGGATTGTCCATTTTTATTTGCTTCCGCAAGAAATGGTTACGCAGTCCGTGAAATTACAGATTTGGTAAACAACCGTAAAGATATGGTACCGTTATTCGATGCTATATTAGACTACATTCCTGCACCGGAAGGTGACCCGGATGCCAATACCCAGGTACTTATCTCTACTATTGACTACAATGAATATGTCGGACGTATCGGTATCGGAAAAGTAGAAAACGGTACTATTAAAGTAAATCAGGAGGCCGTTGTAGTAAACCACCACGACCCGGACAAACAGAAAAAAGTTCGTATCAGCAAATTATATGAATTTGACGGATTGAATAAAGTAGATGTAACAGAAGCCGGCATCGGTTCTATCGTAGCCATTTCCGGTATTGCAGACATCCACATCGGTGATACTATCTGTGCTACAGAAAATCCTCAGGCGATTCCGTTCCAGAAGATTTCAGAGCCGACACTGTCAATGAACTTTATCGTAAACGACAGCCCATTAGCAGGTCAGGAAGGCAAATACATCACCTCCCGCCACTTAAGAGACCGTCTTTTCCGCGAATTAAACACTGATGTATCACTTCGCGTCGAAGAAACAGACAGCCCGGACAGCTACAAAGTTTCCGGTCGTGGCGAATTACATTTATCGGTATTAATCGAAAACATGCGTCGTGAAGGCTATGAATTTGCTGTAAGTAAAGCTGAAGTACTCTATCACACCGATGAAAACGGCAAACGCTTAGAACCAATGGAATTAGCTTATGTAGATGTTCCGGATGAATTTACAGGAACTGTTATTGATAAATTAAGCCAGAGAAAAGGCGAGATGCTGAATATGAAGCCAATCGCCGGCGGATATACCCGTCTGGAATTTAATATTCCATCCCGTGGTTTGATTGGTTATCGTGGTGAATTTATGACGGATACCAAAGGAAACGGTATCATCAATACGATTTTCAACGGCTATGACAACTACCGTGGCGACATCGCTTATCGTCAGCTCGGTTCTCTCATCGCCTACGAATCCGGAGAATCCGTTACTTACGGTTTATTCTCTGCACAGGACCGTGGAACTTTATTCATCGGACCGGGACAGAAAGTATATGCCGGTATGGTTATCGGTTCCTGCTCACGTAATGAAGATATCGAGTTGAACGTTTGTAAGAAAAAGCATTTGACCAATACACGTTCTTCTTCCGCAGATGAAGCATTAACGCTTGTACCTCCTCGTATCTTAAGCTTAGAGCAGGCATTGGATTTCATCGATGTAGACGAATTACTTGAAGTCACACCGGAAAGTTTACGTATCAGAAAACGTATTCTTGACCCGACTTTAAGAAAACGTGCAAATATGAAAAAATAATCACAAAAAGGATCTTTGGATAGTTTCATAATTCTATCGAAAGATCCTTCTTTTTTTCTAAGAGTTCTGTATCAATATTCTCATTCTTATCAGCTTGTTTTAAAAAGAGATTCTGTAAAACATTATTTATTGCCATAAGAGAAATGTCGTGTATAGAAAAATTCCTAATATAGGGATAAAAAAAGAAAAACCCTTGATTTCTCAAGGGTTTTACCAAGCTGTTAACGGGAATCGAACCCGTGACCTCCACCTTACCAAGGTGACGCTCTACCGACTGAGCCATAACAGCATCTGTTGAACATGTCAACACCTAAAATACTATACTATATGAAATTCAAAATGTCAACGTTTTTCGTTTAAGAAAATACGTTTTATTTAGATAGTAAAAAAGACAGCCTTTCGTTCTGCTGTCTTTTTAGGAGAAGGTATTTTTACTATGGGGTATAGCAAAAACTATA
>CAYMTX010000123.1:0-6663 GCA_964393475.1 uncultured Roseburia sp.
TTGCTGTTGTTGTACCATCACCTGCAACATCATTTGTCTTTGTTGCAACTTCTTTTACCAACTGTGCACCCATGTTTTCAAAAGCATCTTCCAATTCGATTTCTTTTGCAATTGTTACACCGTCATTTGTAATAAGCGGTGCACCGTAAGATTTATCCAAAACTACGTTTCTTCCTTTTGGTCCGATTGTTACACGTACTGTATTTGCTAATTTGTCAACACCTGCACCTAATGCTGCTCTGGCTTCTGTGCCGTATTTAATTTCCTTTGCCATAATTTCTTACCTCTCATTTTCCGTTTATTTTGCGGTTTCATCTCCGCATGAATAAGTTTGCACTGCAAACAATAGATGCTCATTACAAAATCACTTTTGCTCCGAAGCATTCGATTATTTAGACCTCTACTACAGCCAGAATATCACTCTGTCTTACAACGATGTATTCTGCACCGTCTAATTTCACTTCTGTACCGGCATATTTAGAATAGATAACCTTCTGTCCTTCTTTTACCTGCATAGTTACTTCTTTACCGTCTACCATTCCGCCCGGACCTACTGCAATTACTTCTGCCTCCTGTGGTTTCTCCTGCGCGCTGCTTGTAAGGATAATTCCGGACTTTGTAGTCTCTTCTGCTTCACACTGTTTTAAAACAACTCTGTCTCCCAATGGTACTAATCTCATGTCAATTCCTCCTGTCTTTGCATTATTAGCACTCATTTCTTTCGAGTGCTAACTGATAGTCCTATAATATGTTTTTGTTGTAAAATCCGCAACTAAATATATTTTTATTTATTTGTATTTTTTTCCATTTTTATTCACTTTTTCTCGTTTTTTCTCACGTTTTTTCACTTTCACAGGTTTTATTTATTTTTTAGAATTTTTAGAATTTTCTATTTTTTCACGCACATACTCTTCTACTGCATTCTTTCCTGTTTTTACCAACAATTTCAACGCATACGCTAAAAGCTCCTGTGTTTCCGGCGGAAGATGCTTTCTCAGTTTATTCGCTTCCTGTAAATCCGAAAATTTCAGATGTGTAAAATCATCAACAGTCCTAATATTAAGTTCATCCAACATTTCAAAAATTGTACTGATAATTATTTCCCGCTGGGATACATCCAGTTCTACCAGCCAAGCTTTCATTGTTTCATCAATAAAAAGACTCTGTTCTGCTACTTTATCCGTATATACAAAATGCGTACCAAGTACTTCCCAAGACATGGCATCGTGCTGCCCGACCCCCACATTCGTACTCTTTACCACCTGAAATTCCTCTTCATGCTCCAGTATCAGACCAACCACACTGGACTCCGGAATAATCGTGCGAATTTTAGGTATCATTTCCTGATACGCCGGACTTTCTACCATTTCCCGGCTAAATCCCGGTCCATCATTACTATAAACTGAAATGATTTTGTGTCTGACCGCCGGACGACAACATACGGATGCATAAACTGCAAGATTACCACCTTTGGAATGTCCTCCCACCCGTACTTTCCACTGTCCGATAGTAACCATCTGATTCAAATACTCAACTGCTTTCAGTTGCCCGGGTGTTGCCTCCAGATAACCCATATTGAAGTTTTCTCTCCATCCTACAATCGTGTCATCTGTACCGCTAAATGCCACAAAAAGACTTCTATCGCTTAGATATACGCAAACTACTGCAAACTGGGACTGCTCTTTAATACTAATGTCGTTTACATATCCCCCAAGAAACGCATCTTTATAACGTACCGATTCTGCCATCTTTTTCAAAACATACATAGCAGTTTTTGTCATAGAGACACGTTCCATAATTTTCTGTTCATCATGAGTAGCGAAAAAAATACGGGAAGCCTCAGCAACTGTAATTTTTTCTTTTGACTCAGGTCCGGGAACGATTCCTGCCAAATCTACATATACCAGTTGGGATAACAGTAAATTATCCACTTCATTAAATGGCGACTGCGCAAAGGTCAAATCTCCGCGCCAATCTAAATAATCCATAATATTCGCCATAAAAGTCTCCATTCCTTTCCCGTTATAATATCATTCTATTTAGTTACTACTATTCTATAAATTTCATTTTTAGAACTATTGTTCTTTAGATTAATCCATAATGCTTTAATCCGTTTGCAATACCATCGTCCTCAACACCTGTTGTAATAAAATCTGCAGCTTCCATTGCTATCTTATCACCGCTTCCCATTGCCACGCCATGCGCTACAAACTTCAACATTTCCACGTCATTTGCACTGTCTCCAAAAGCATATGTATCTTCCTGCGCTATACCGAACAATTCACATACCTTCTGTATTCCGGTTGCTTTCGTATGTCCGGCAGGAACAACTTCAAAAATCTTTTCTCCTTCATGTACTATCATGTCAAACTCTGAGCCAAGGTCCTCGGCAAACTTTTTCAAATCTGCACCATTTGTCTCGGCACTGAATTTATTTGCAGTAATCTCTGCCGGATTTTCCGGAATTTCTTTCACGTCCTCCCCAAGTTCTTTCCGCAGATGTACCACAAACGGATCATCCAAAAATTCTTCTGACCGTGCATAAACATACTTTGGTCCTTCTAAAATCAATGGTATATTGTGTTTCTTTGATGTATTTAATATGTGTTCTATTTGCTGTTCTGTTAAAAGCTCTTCAAATACCGTTTCTTTATGAAAATCAATATGTGTTCCGCATGATGCAATAACACCATCGAATCCGATTTCCATTAATTCCTTGTTACGAATATTGGATCTGCTTCTTCCGCTGCATATAAATGCCAAATGTCCATTCTCTCTTAATTCGCGAATTGCTTCTACCGTACTCGGTGTAATCTGACAATGCTTATTCCATAAGGTTCCGTCAATATCAAAAAAAACTGCTTTTTTCATAATCTCTGATAATACTCCATTCTTCTGTATTTCTGTAGGCTATTATAATCGCTTTTACGTCACTTGTCATTTCTTATTTTCTTAATTTTTACAAAAACCAAAAGGTACCGCCATCAGACGGTACCTTCAAAATATTTTTATTTCATCTATCGTGAATTTTCTTCATTATTTACTTTTATTCTGCCTCGCGGATAATTTTTCGCAGTTTTAACACAGAAGACGGTGCTACTGACAATTCATCAATACCCATTTTCAGGAATTGTACTGTCAATTCCATATCTGCACCAAGTTCTCCACAGATACCTGCCCAGATGCCATGTGCATGTGCACTATCTATCACCATCTGAATCATACGCAAAACTGCCGGATGGTGTGCATCATAAAATGCATCCAGTTTTTCATTCTGTCTGTCGATTGCCAGTGTATACTGTGTCAAATCATTTGTGCCGATACTAAAGAAATCCACCATTCCGGCAAGCTCATCACTCATCATTACCGCAGCTGGAGTTTCAATCATGATTCCCTGCTCCGGAATCACATAGTCCGCCCCCTCTGCTAAAAGCTCTGCTTCTGTCTCCGCAACAATCTGTTTAATCTGCTGTATTTCGCCGGTCGAAATAATCATTGGATACATAATGGCAAGATTACCATATTTTGCTGCACGGAATAAAGCACGAAGTTGTGTCTTAAAAATTTCTTTCTGCGTCAGACAAATGCGAATCGCACGATAACCCAGTGCCGGATTTTCCTCTTTTTCAAGGTTCAAATAGTCCGCCTGCTTATCCGCTCCGATATCCAGCGTACGAATAATCACTTTTTTGCCACCCATTGCAGAAACAACCTGCTTATACGCTTCAAACTGCTCTTCTTCGGACGGAAGATTATTTCTTCCGAGATATAAAAATTCACTTCGGAACAGTCCAATTCCTTCTGCATCGTTTTCCAAAACATATTCCACATCATTCACGTCACCGATATTGGCATATAAATGAACTTTTTTCCCGCTCTTTGTAACCGTTTCCTCGCCTTTTAACTGTCCAAGCAGACGCAGGCTTTCTTGTTCTTCGGCAATCCGAAGTTCTGCCACATGGCATTCTTCTTCTGTTGGTTCAAAAATAACCTCTCCATTGCATCCATCTACAATCGCCTTCATACCTGTATGTAAATTATCTAATTCCATCGGAACCATTACAAGTGCCGGAATATTCATCATACGCGCCAAAATTGCAGTATGCGAATTAGTTGAGCCATGCACCGTCACAAATGCCAGAACCTTACTCTTATCCATCTGTACCGTTTCACTCGGAGATAAATCATCCGCTACGATAACAGACGGTTCCATCTCGCTAAGACTGTTCTCCTCACAACCGGAAAGCACACGGATAACACGATTTGAAATATCCAGAACATCCGCAGAACGCGCTCGCATATAATCATCATCCATAGAAGCAAAGATTTCTGCGAAAGCGCTACCGGTAGCATTTACTGCATACACTGCATTTACGTTCTCATCCCGAATCATATTGAAAATAGAATCTAAATATTCCTCATCTTCCAACATCATCTGATGCACTTCAAAAATTGCCGCACTTTCCTCTCCGACTTCAACTACAGCTTTCTCATAAAGCTTTTGAATCTGCGCCTTTGCTTTTTCGATTGCAGCCGTTACACGCTCAATCTCTGTAGCAGCATCTTCAATTTTAGCATCCGAGATATGCACTTGTTGTTGCTTTAGTACCAAAATAGGTCCCATGGCAATTGACTGATAGACTGATTTGCCACTGAATTTCATTCTACCAATTCCCCCCTTTTCAAAAATAAAATTTCTTATACGTATCATATATCATGTTATTTTGCATATACAACATTTCCGGATTTGATAATATACTTAACCTCCAAATCCTTATCCAATAATACTACATCCGCCTGTTTTCCTGCAGCCAGACTGCCGTATTTATCGTAAATTCCGATTGCTTTAGCCGGATTTACTGTCGCACATTTAACGGCACTTTCCAATGGAATCTGCATTTCCTTTACCGCCTTGCGCACACAATTCATTAGATTTGTTACAGAACCTGCAATATTTCCAAGTTCTGTCAATGTTGCAAGATTACCTTTTACAGTAACATCCTGTCCACCCAAAGTATACTGACCATCATCAAGTCCACATGCCATCATACTATCACTAATTAAAATAATCCTGTCATCTCCAAACATCTTAAACGTTGTACGTACAGTAGCTGGATGACTGTGTACACCATCACATATAAGCTCTACCATAACCTTTTCATTATCACATGCTGCTCCAATAACCCCCGGTGCTCTATGTGTATATGGAGGCATTGCATTATAAAGATGTGTTACATGACATGCACCTTTTGCAAAGGCTTCTTCTGCAGTATCAAAATCTGCATTGGTATGCGCAAGTGATACACGTACCTTATCATGGATTGCTTCTATACACTCCATCGCCCCATCCACTTCCGGTGCAATATCTACGAGCTTAATCAATCCATTCGCGGCCTTTTGCAGTCTCTCAAACATCTCTGCATCCGGTTTATGAATATACGCACCATTCTGTGCTCCCTTTTTCTCCATGGAAATAAATGGCCCCTCCATATTAATTCCCACTAAGGTTGCTCCTGTTTTTCCGAAATACGAAGCAGCATTTGCAAAAATTGCAGACAACTGTTCCTCTGAAAAAGTCATTGATGCCGGACATATCGTTGTAATACCATTCTGCAACTGGTACTCTGCCATTTTTTCAATTGCTTCTTTAGTACCATCACAAAAATCATATCCGACACAGCCATGAAAATGTATATCTGTCAATCCCGGAATTACATATAAACCGGTTGCATCCAACACTTCACCACTTCCGTTGGTAGCAATTTTATCCTGTTCAATAAATACATCTCCTGTTTGAAAAACACCTTCTTCTGAGAAAACCTGTCCATTCTTAATAATCATATTTTCCTCTCATTCTGCCGCTTTAACAGCACTTTGTTGCATAATATTTACTACAAAATGGGATGCCGGTTTGACATCCCATTCTGTATATAGTATGTAAAAATATCTTATTACTTGCAAAGTTTCTTGAATTCGTCTGCAACGAACTGAACCTTTGTTCCAACTACAACCTGAACGCTTGTTTTACCAGGTCTGATAACACCGGCTACTCCAGCAGTTTTGATTTTCTTTTCATTTACAAGTGTATTATCTTTTACCTGAAGACGAAGTCTTGTTACACAGTTGTCAATACTTGCTACGTTTTCTTTTCCGCCAACACCTTCTAAGATGATAGCTGCTACTTCTGTAAAGTTGTCATTTGCAAGAACAACTTTTTTCTCTGCTTCTTCATCATCATCTTCACGACCAGGTGTCTTTAAGTCAAACTTCACGATTGCAAAACGGAATACTACGTAGAATACTGCAAATGCTGCAATACCTAAAGGAATAATCATCCATGTATTTGCTGCTGCCGGTAAGCTTGCTGAGAAAATTAAGTCTGTACATCCGCCTGAGAAACTGAATCCTGCACGGAAACCAACAAGACATACAATAACAGTAAAGATACCGTATAATAATGCATAAATTAAGTATAATACCGGTGATAAGAACATGAAACCGAATTCGAAAGGTTCTGTAACACCACAAACGAAAGAACAGATTGCTGCTGCGCCTAAAAGACCTGCTGCAACTTTTCTCTTATTATCTTTTGCTGTATGATACATTGCTAATGCTGCACCAGGAACACCGAACATCATACATGGGAAGAAACCTGACATATAC
>CAYMTX010000124.1:0-6638 GCA_964393475.1 uncultured Roseburia sp.
CTGTAATTTTGAAACGTTTTGCAGCTGCTCTGCTAGTTTTCATTTTTGGCATGATTTTGTCCTCCTTAATAAATTATCTTTTCTCTGCCAACACCATTCCGATACTTCTACCTTCAACTTTTGGTGCTTTCTCCACTACTGCTACATCACTTAAATTCTCAGCGAAGTCATCCAAGATATGTTTGCTTGCATTCATATGAGCCATTTCACGGCCACGGAATCTTAAAGTAATCTTTACCTTATCGCCCTTTGCAAGGAACTTTCTTGCAGCATTCATTTTGGTGTTCAAATCGTTCACATCAATATTTGGTGACAAGCGAATTTCTTTAATTTCTACAACCTTCTGCTTTTTCTTGGCTTCTTTTTCTTTTCTAGCCTGTTCATAACGGAATTTACCGTAATCAACAATTTTACAAACAGGTGGCTTTGCAGTTGGAGCAATTTTAACTAAATCAAGTTCTGCTTCCTCAGCTAACTTCATAGCTTCTTTTGCCGACATAATGCCGAGCTGTTCTCCATTTTCCCCAATCAGACGAACTTCTTTGTCTCTGATCTGTTCATTAATCATTAACTCGCTAATGGCTTTGTACCTCCAAAATAAAAAAAGTGGATAGACAGACTATCCACAATCAATCACAAAATCGCGCATCACTATGCGAGGCTCTTGAAATATTAACCATGAGTCACGTGAAAGACAATTCGTACTTTGTGCTCCGGTGAGAGTGGATACTCTACTTTGTTTCTTACAACTTCTATAAGTTAACACAACTAAAAAGAAATGTCAAGCATCTTTTTTAATTTTAAAATGCAATTTTAGACACCTGACATTTCCACATAAATTACTGCATATTATATAAGCCTTCAAGGTCAAATAATGAGTACTCAAGATTCATAAGGTCTTCCTGATTTGGAGTCCATACATCATCTTTTAACTCAACTCTGATTGTTAATGAAGCATCTTCACTATATGTTGCATTAGCAAGTGCATCAATCATACAACTCTTTAATGCCGCAAAAAGTTCTTCGTTCATTTGCTCATCAGAAGGAACTTCACCACCTGACAACGCTGTCTCTGTCCATGTTGTTACAAGTTCCGCAATCATTTCTTCATAAGCACTCATTGCATTTACAAAAAGATTCATTTTCTGATATGTAACAGCAACTTCAATTGTATTCTCATCTACTTCTGTCGCTTCTCCAACTGTATATTTTACACTGGAATATAAATCTTTATAAAACTGACGATACCCTTCATACAATTCATCCGAAATGGTCGTATCTGTAAGCATTGCATCTAACTGTGCCTGAATACCCTGTTCATAAATTGCTGTAGCATCCTCTTCTGTTCCAATTCCCTGCTCAACAATTCCTGACGGGTCATTATAGTATGAATTATCTAAGATAGCCTTTACATAAGGACTCGCCTCAAATTTTGCGCATGCTGCTAATGTTCCAAGTAATAATATTCCGGTAATTAAAACCGATACTTTCTTTATCATTCTTTTCATCGTTTGTCTCCTCATCAAAAATCCAGTTTCAAAGAAAATGGTAACACTTCTATTCTCATTTGTCAAACTTATAAAAATATGTTATTTTTAATGAAAGATTATAAAATGTAATAAGGAGATTCACTATGAATTCAAAATTTGTTGATTTGCATACACACACAACGGAATCAGACGGCACTTTCACCCCGGAAGAGCTGATTTTAGAAGCCAAACGCATAGGATTATCTGCTATCGCAATAACCGACCACGACTCTGTCTCAGGTATAGAGAAAGCTGCACCTATTGCTGCCATGCAAGGAATTGAACTCATTCCCGGAATAGAGCTCTCAACGGATTATAATGGCAAAGAGGTTCACGTTGTCGGCCTCTTTATCGATACTGAAAATGAATACTTGCTGGAAAAAATCAAAGAATTCAAAGAAAACCGCAATAATCGCAATACTATGATAATAGAAAACCTTCAGAAAGAAGGATTCGATATTACTATGGAAGCATTGGTTGCCGAGAATCCGGATTGTGTTATTACCCGTGGAAATATTGCCAGATTTTTATATGAACACGGAATGATTCCTACCATACAGACTGCTTTTGAAAAATACATTGGTGATAACTGCAAATGCTATGTAAATCGTTTTAAAATCACACCAATGGACGGAGTCCGACTCATCAAGGAAGCCGGCGGAACAGCTATATTAGCCCATCCTCTGCTTTATCACATGAGTGATACCACGTTACAGACAATGGTCGATGAAATGAAAGAAGCCGGATTAGATGGTATCGAAGCAATTTACTGCACCTATACCCCAAGCGAAGAACGCCAGATGAAATGTTTTGCACAGAAGAATCAACTTCTCGTCAGTGGTGGTTCTGACTTCCATGGTGGCACCAAACCAAATCTGAATCTCGGCATCGGATATGGCAAGCTTCATATTCCTTATGAAGTATTGGAAGATATTAAAAACAGCAGAAACTAAACGAACTAAAAACGATATACTGCGCAACGCAGTATATCGTTTTTTACATTCCCTTTATTCTACCGGTTCTGCCGGTATAAAAACTCTGCTTTGACTACTGTGTACAGGCACCAGTGCATCCGCCTCTTTTATGGCAGCTTCACAGAAGTACTGTTGCGAACTAAGACTTACCTTTCCTCGCTTATCAATCTTCTCGTAATCCCCTTCTGCATTCATAACATGTGCTTTTAAAGTGTCACTCAACTCGATATCAAGAATATGTTTTACTTTTTTCTGAAGTTCTTCATCCAGAACCGGGAATAAAATCTCTACTCGTCTATCCAGATTTCTTGGCATCCAATCGGCACTCGCCATATAAATATCTTCATTACCATTATTATAAAAATAAAAAATACGGCTATGTTCCAGGAAATTACCAACAATGGAACGCACCTCAATATTCTCGCTCACTCCCGGTATTCCGACTCGCAAAGAACAAATCCCCCGAACAATCAACTGTATCTTTACTCCGGCTGCAGACGCTTCATACAAAGCCTTAATAATCCCCTCATCACAAAGAGAATTCATCTTTGCAATAATATGTGCCGGACGGCCTGCTTTTGCATGTTTTATTTCTCTCGCAATTAACTTTTCAAATTTTCCACGCAACCAGATTGGTGCCAATGTCAATTTATTCCATGATGGTGGTTCGGAATAACCGGACAACATATTAAATACAGCAGTTGCATCCTCACCAATTGCCTCATTACATGTAAAGATACCACAATCCGTATACAACTTAGCAGTAGAATCATTGTAATTACCGGTTCCTAAATGTACATAACGGCGAATACCGTCTTCTTCCTTACGAACCACTAACGCAATCTTACTATGTGTTTTCAAACCAACTAAACCATAAATAACATGACAGCCTGCCTGTTCTAATTTTTTCGCCCAGACAATATTATTTTCTTCATCAAAACGAGCTTTTAATTCTACCAAAACAGATACCTGTTTTCCATTTTCTGCCGCCTGCGCCAAAGAAGCAATAATCGGAGAATTACCGCTGACACGATATAATGTCTGCTTAATCGCCAGTACATTTTTATCTATTGCTGCTTGTTTAATAAAATCAACCACAGGATCAAATGTCTGATAAGGATGACGCAGAAGGATATCTCCTTTTTTAATCGTTTCGAAAATGTCTTCACCCGGTGTAATTTCCGGCACACGTTGCGGTGTATATGGTTGATTGCGAAGATGTTCACAACCTTCGATTCCATACATTTTCATCAAAAAAGTCAAATCAATCGGGCCATTGATTTTAAAAATATCCTGATTAGCAACCTTTAATTCTGCCTTCAAAATATTTAAAAGCTTCTTATCCATTCCATGTTCGACTTCCAAGCGGATTACCTCGCCCCACTGACGCATTTTTAACTGTTTCTGAATTTCTTTCAATAAATCTTCTGCTTCTTCTTCATCAATTGTCAAATCCGCATTACGCATAACGCGGTATGGATAAGCGCATAACACTTCATAATTCAAGAAAAGTTTATCGATATTTTTCTCAATCAGTTGTTCTAACAAAATAAAGCATTTCTCTTCCGTATCTGTTCCCGGGATTTGGATAATACGCGGTAATACACCCGGCACTTGAACAGTGGCAAATTCCACATCCCCCTCTTTTTTCTTCAGCAAGGCTGCAATATTCAGTGTCTTATTTCGAATCAAAGGAAATGGACGGGATGCATCCACTGCCATCGGAGTCAGTACCGGATAAACATTCTCTTCAAAATAGCTATCTACGAAAATGCCCTGTTCTTTCGTCAGCATTTCATAACTATCTATGATACGAATATGGTTTGCATGCATAAGCGGAACAAGTGACCGGTTATATGTACTGTACTGCAATTCAACCAATTCTTTCGTCTTCTCACTGATTGCCTCAAGCTGTTCCGTAACTGTCATTCCTGCAATATCACGCTTTTTGTACTTTGCATGCACCATATCTTTGAGCGAAGCTACTCGCACCATAAAAAACTCATCCAAATTGGAAGATACGATACTTGTAAATTTCAAACGTTCTAACAAAGGAATCGTTTTATCTCTTGCCTCATTTAAAATACGATGTTCAAATTTCAACCAACTAAGTTCACGGTTCTGATAATATTCCGGTTTTGTAAAATCAATTTCTTTTTCCATGAATTTCACCCCTATTTACAGATGTACTCTTTTTTCCTTCATAACTGGCTTCATACTAAATATATTCTCGAATGATTCTGTTTTAGTATCGAATAAAGCCTTTTCCAAACTTGCATCTCCATTGGTTTCAATGGTAATAATCAATTCTTTTCCTTTAATCGCTGCTTTAACATTCTTGAACTTCTGTTTATGGCTGCGGTCCATCGCATTTGCCACACGTAAAATTGCAGAAAGTTTTGCGACTGTCAGGTAGCTCTCATGGTCCAGTTTTTCTGCCAACACGTCGTAAGGCGGCAATTTATAACTCTTATACAAAACAGCATTCGCCACAATTTCACGCTCTTTATGAGACAATCCGATAATTTCAGATGCCATAATAATATCATAAGAACATTGCGGACCATTCGCCATACTGACAAATTTACCGCAGTCATGCAACGTTGCCGAAACATCTAATAGCAGACGTTCTCTGCGTCCCAAACCATGCACCTTCTTCATTGCATCAAAAATCAAATCTGACATCTGCATCAACGCATCCAGATGCGGCGTAAAGCTCATATATCGCTCCGCCAAATCTCTTGCGGCTGATAAAATATCTGCATCAAAATCATGTCCCACTTTAATCAACTGCATCTTTTGCGCATAATCATATGCGATACCATCACTAATATTTGCTCCCGGAGCCCATATACGCTCGGCACCGATTCCATTTGCCATACATTTCAAGACCATCATGTACGGAATCAGTAAAGAACTATATTCCGCCGGAAGATTTAATTCTTCTGCTACTTCCTCTGCATTTCGATTTGTAAAATTCATTAGATAAGAAGTTACTTTCATAGCTTCTACAGTTTCTTCATCCTGGCGCTCATGTAATTTACGGATAAGCTCCGATGTCGTATCGCCTGTAATAATCAAATATTTGATTTTTATATTTTCCATGTAAAGTGCTTTAAACACTTCGAGTTCTTTGTAGACCAGTTCTTCAATCTGCTGTTCGTACTGTCTGACATTTGCGCTACGACGTTCCAACTGTTCACGTATTTTCATGGTACCCAATGCCAAATGCTGTGTCGTAACGACCTTACCTTTCGAAAAAACTGTCACCTGCATACTACCACCGCCAACATCTACAAAGGCAGCACCTTTCTGAATTAGCTTTTCAAATTCTTCGTGCATTGCAATGGACTTGTAACTAATAAAACGGTGCTCGGAATTGCTCAAAATATTTACTTCCAACCCTGTACGGATACGAATCTGATCCAAAATAAAAAGTACATTCTTGGTATCTCGCAATGCAGACGCAGCATACACCTCATATGCATCTATCTTATATGAATCCATAATCTTCTTATAATCCGCTAAAGTGTTACACAAAGCTTCTACCAGTTCATAGCCGATATTACTGGTAGAATATGCATCACGCCCAAGTTCAATTCTGGAACGAATATAATCTATTTCTCTAATCCCTCTCTTAGAAGAAATTTCAAAAATCTTAAGACTCACTTCATATGAACCAATATAAGTTGCTGCAAATGTACAAAATTTCATAAGTACCCCATACCTCTCTCTCATTGTCTGGCATATGCATTTATTGCTTTCCCAATAAATAGTTAATAAACTGTTGTGCAGTTCTTCCGGATAATCCTCCATGAGACAATTCCCATTTATTTGCTTCTAATAGCAATTCTTCCTCCTGCATTGGAATTCCGGAACGTTTCGCCAATTCTTTTACAATACTTTGGAATTCTTTCTTACTCGGTGCACCAAAATAAATAGACACCCCAAACCGTGTATATAATGACAATTTTTCCTGTACTGTATCCGAAGTGTGCATATCCTGACGCGTCTCTTCCTTATCCGAAAAATTTTCCCGAATAAGATGTCTCCGATTAGAAGTTGCATAAATCAATACATTATCCGGTTTCTTCTCCAAACCACCTTCAATAACAGCTTTCAAATATTTATACTC
>CAYMTX010000125.1:0-6449 GCA_964393475.1 uncultured Roseburia sp.
GATATACTGTCCCTGTAATACCTTATCTGTTACATAGTATACGACTTTGCGTTCATCTTTTTCTTCTGCATCTGTGTCGGTATCAGCAGCAGACTGGTCAGTATCCACAACCTCAGCTTCGATTGGATTACCGTCAGCATCCACAGCTTTTTCTTCCTCTTCTTTTACGAGCAATTCCGGAAGTGTGAGGTATTTGTCCTCTAAATTCTTGAAAAGAATGTAATCATTCATTTTATCACAGAATTTACCATCTTTTAAGCAGCCGAATTTGATGAATGGGCTGATGTCATCCCAGTATTTTTCGTAGTTTTCTTTCTCTGTCTTGCACATGCCGATAAGTTTATCTGCAACCTTCTTTGTGATGTATTCAGAGATTTTCTTTACAAATCCGTCATTCTGTAATGCAGAACGGGAAACGTTAAGCGGTAAATCAGGACAGTCAATGACACCTTTTAAGAGCATTAAGAACTCCGGAATAACTTCTTTGATATTGTCCGCGATAAATACCTGATTGTTATACAATTTGATTGTTCCCTCAATAGAATCGTATTCTGTATTGATTTTCGGGAAGTAGAGAATACCCTTTAAGTTAAACGGATAGTCCATATTCAAATGAATCCAGAATAATGGTTCTTTGTAATCTAAGAATACTTTGCGGTAGAATTCTTTGTATTCTTCTTCTGTACAATCTTTTGGATTTTTCGCCCAAAGAGGATTGGTATCATTTAACGGAACCGGACGTTTTTCGATTTTTAATTTTTCTTTTGCAGGAGAAACTTCTACGATTTCTTTCTCGCCGTTTTCAGTTTCTTTTTCTTCTGTTTTTGCAGGTTCGTGAATTTCTTCAACCACTACGTCTGTGTCGAGTTTGTCTGCTGCATCAATTGTCTCATACTGTGTCTCTGCATTTGCTTTTGATAAGAAAATCGGTGTCGGCATGAAAGAGCAGTATTTTTCAATTACTTCTCTTGCACGGTATTCGTTGGCAAATGCTAAGCTGTCTTCGTTCAGATATAATGTAATTTCAGTACCGACTCCTTCTTTGATGCCGTCTGTCATGTCAAATTCAGTACCGCCGTCACAAGACCAGTGAACCGGTGTGGCACCTTCTTTATAAGAAAGAGTATCAATTGTAACCTGATCTGCTACCATGAAAGCAGAGTAGAAGCCTAAACCGAAATGACCGATAATCTGGTCATCATTTGCTTTATCCTTGTATTTCTCAATGAAATCAGTAGCACCGGAGAAAGCAATCTGGTTGATGTATTCGTCGACTTCCTCCATAGTCATACCAAGACCGTTATCAATGAATTTTAAGGTCTTCTCTTCCGGGTTTACAATCACCTGAATCTGTGGTTTGTAATCTGCAGGAAGCTGATATTCACCCATCATGTCTAATTTTTTTAATTTTGTAATAGCATCGCAGCCGTTACTGATTAATTCACGATAGAAAATATCGTGGTCGGAATATAACCACTTCTTGATAATCGGGAAGAGGTTATCACTGTTAATTGAAAGATTTCCATGTTTTTCTGCCATAATAATACACTCCTTTAATTGCAAATATATTGTCAGTATGCATGATTGTGCACTGCACAAAAAAGCACAAACATTTCATAAGAATGACTCCATAAATAAGATAATAAGACTGAAAAATGAAAATGTCAATAGAAAATTAGCACTCAAATAAGTTGAGTGCTAATAATTTATAAAGTTTTTAGAATTGGCTGGAAAATACCACCCGTGAGTACTATACTATAAGGGACAAAATAATATAAACGATTATGGAGGGAAAAGAGATATGATGCGAAAACGGAAATTGCTAATTTTGTTTATGACACTTAGCTTAACCCTGATAGGTTGCGGTAAAGACAACACAGAAGAGGTAGCAATCGATGTTTCGGAGGTGATGGAGAGCGTAATGGCAACTGACAGTACTGTCACCGAAAATACTGTCGTTGAAAATACCGAGACGGTGCCACATGAACACAACTTTGTGTATACTGCAAATGGAGACAGAACCCATACAGTAAATTGCAAATATGACTGCTGCAGTTATTCTCAGCAGGAGGATTGCACGTATGTGCATTATGAATGTCAGGTCTGCGCACAGGCTTATCCATGGGAGCAGGATATAGATTATTTTGATGGAACCTTTTATTGGGATAAGGGAATTTATTATGCGCAAAAGGAGCTTAATATTTATAAATATCCCGATTTGGAAAGTGAGATAATCGGCACGTTGGCTGTAAATGACGCTGTGTCCTGTGTTGGAAGAATTATTTTGGGAAAAGAGTATGATTACTTGAATTTCTGGATAACGGAGGATGGCAGGTGCATTCCCAACAGCTATGACTATAACACTAACCGCAGAGATTTGCGGGAGGGGACAACCAATCAGGTGGTAGTGAAGTATATGACCCTGTCAGGAAATACATGGAGCCCGTTGAAAATGCACGGGGTATATGATTCCTATGATGCGGCATTGCAGGATTTGTGCGGAACCACATGGACGGATATCAAGGCAAATTGGAGATATAACGACTATAAAAGCCAGGGGCAGAATTTTATGAGCAGCTACTCAGAAGGAGTCTCCGGCAAGAGCGTGTCCACCAGAAATCTGACAGACCCATATGGGTATTCAGATGGTGGCGCAATAAGCTATCAATTTGAATAAGAGAGTTTTAAAGTACTCAAAAAATGTTACCTTCTTATCAGAACAGACAAAATGCGTGTGGGAGAGATACATGATAGTTTTAAATGCCACTCTGGAATTAAAATTGACTTTTGATAAATTGATTCAGACCATGGAAGCTCAAGTAAGTTGGAATGGTCTTTTTATTGTGATTGATAATACATTGATTTTGCAAGGAGATGTGCGGTCGCTGTTTTTTCATTTTGATAGCAGAAAAGTTGTGACAAATATTATTGATTTAGATATTCAGGTACAACAGATTACACCGATTGAAAATAATACCTATGTCAAAAATGTCATCAATATGCTTTTGTATGCTTTTGGAAAATGGGGCAATATTAATGGTCTGAAGGTAGAGAAAGATTATGAACAGTTAAGTAGATTATTTACTAATATTTTGGGAGAAATAGACATTGAACCGGAGTATAACAAGGAGCATTTCTGGTTTTATCAGAAAGGTGTACGCATTTTATATGAAGATGTGGTGGAGTGTGCTATTTCATATAAGGAAAAGGACCCGCAGGTACCGGAAGAAGAGAGCGGGGGGCTATGGCATAAGCTGTTGTGGCAGCAAATTTTTGTAGAATTTCCGTTGCAGGAGACAACTGCTAAAGAACGCAAGCGGAATCGGCTTGGGAATAATTTTTACCTGACCGGTTATGTGTGTCCGGTTTGCAAGAATAAAATGCATGGCGTGGTGTATCCGGTTGGAAAAGAATTTGTGATTGATACTGACGAGGGCAGGGTGCGGATTGCCCGTGCTTATACTTGTGGAAAATGCTATAGTTTTTATACCCCGAGACCAAGGCGGTTGTTGGTGGATGGGGACAGTTATATAATGGATTTTAAGGGAGATAAAGCAGCATATCAGGATTATCAGGAATTGCTGGGAAAAAATGGCGATAAAGTATCTAATCCAAATTATAATAGTTATGTGGACAGAGCACAGGTTAATGCAGTAGGTGGTGTGGACGGTAAAGTACAGACAGGCTTTGGTAAGGAAGTACAGAAGCAGGAAATGCCGGATGAGTGGGTTTTGGCTGAATTTCATGAAATGTTAGAAGAAATTGATGAACTTCCAAAACGTGAGTTTGAACAGTTTTTTGCGAAAGTTGCAGAAGGATTTTTCCCGGAAAAAGCAGTGGAAGCCGTTGAGACAGAACTTTGGAAGAAGTATGAGGCTCGCGGACGTGGTGAAAAAACAAGTGGCGGAATCAAAAAAGGTGAGAAGCAGGGCAAAACGATACCGGCTGTGCAGGAAAAAACAGAACGATACAGGACACGTCTCAATCTATTTCCGCGTTTGTCTGCACGGCAGAGAAGTGAACTTTTGAAACAGATTTCAGAAGATGCATCAATCCCGGAAGAAGCGAAAGAAGAATTGCTTGCAACGGCAAAAAAATTAAAACAGCAGGATAATTATAAAAAGCTGAAAGAAAAAGTTGCCGGAGCAAAAAATAAAAATCCTATAGTTATGATGCGAATTTATGAGGAAATTGATGGTTCGGACTTGAATGAACCGGAGCGCGAAAAATTATTTGAGTTAACGGGACTGACATTAAAAGACTACAGAGATTACTTGAGCGAGAAAGAAGCAAATTTTGGAATCAAGAAAGAAAATATAGCAGGTCAAAATATAACCGGCACAAATATCGTTGAAAATAATACAAATAGAAAAAGGACAGAAAAAAAAGATACAGTTAGAAAAGAGAGAGATAGAAAAGAGAGAGATAGAAAAGATATAGTTAGAAAAAATATAGCCGGAAAAACTACGGATAAGTCGAAAGATAAAGAGAATGGGCAGAGCGTAAATCGTTCAGCAATCAATAAAGCGGCGGATATTCGTGAAATCGAATCCATGATTCGTCAGACAAAATCGACGAATCGTGAGGATTTACAACAACTGTTGGACAATCTGCAGACACAGGATTTTGATAAAGAAGTGTTAGCGCCATACTTAGAACATGTGAAAGCGCAGATGAAACGTATAGATGAGGCATATTTAGACAGCTTAATGGTAGAGGTACTGAATTTACCATCTGAAGAAGGGGTGGCAGTTTATGAACAGATAAAAGAAGCAGATATTTTGCCGGAATTGAAAGCAAATGCGTTGAAACAGTTGGAAAAACGTTTGTCAAAAATCAAAGCAGATGAGTGTGAGCTTTTAGTACAGAAATTGCAAAAAGAAATGAAAGAAGCGGGATTAGAAGAACCGGACAGACACCATTATTATCCGGCAAAACGAGTTATTATGAAGGAAGTTACGGAGGAAGAAGTGGCAGAGATAGCATATGCGAAGGCTTCCTATGGTGCAGGAATGGGGGCATTTGAATATCCAATCTGGGCAGTAGATACATCATTGAACCGTTCCGGTGATAAAGGAATGTTTCTGACTCCGGAAAAGATTTACTACAGTAATCTTACTACATCATATTATATTCCGATATCTGCGATTGAACAGATTAGTGCATCTATAAAACTGTTTAATCGTGGTTTGTATGCACATTTGAAAAATGGTGAGAAGACCAGACTTCCATATGCAGTTGAAACTGCACAACTGCCGGTGTTAGCGGAAGTTTTAGATACTTTTGTCAAGTACTTGCAAGAGAAACCTTTTTCACGCAAAGAGGTGTATCTGGCCAAGGAAAAACATGAGGAAATTTGTTGTTTCCGTTGCGGATATGTTTATCAGGGAACAGACACCTGTCCGAAGTGTGGCTTCAAAGCAAATCGCTAGTACTTATGTAACAATTGTTTTGAAAAAACATGAGAATTCTATTGCTTTTTTTAATACGACATGATAAAATGTTAACAATGTTGTTAATTAATTAACAACAAAGGAGAATTAATTTTTTAGGAGGAGAATATAATGGCAAGATTTACATTACCAAGAGACTTATATCATGGAAAAGGTTCCATCGAAGTCTTAAAGAATTTAAAAGGCAAGAAAGCAATGGTTTGCGTAGGCGGTGGTTCTATGAAACGTTTTGGTTTCTTAGATCGTATCGAAGCTTACTTAAAAGAAGCAGGTATGGAAGTTGCTTTTATTGAAGGTATTGAGCCAGACCCATCTGTAGATACAGTTATGGCAGGTGCACAGAAGATGTTAGAGTTTGAACCTGACTGGATCGTAGCAGTAGGTGGTGGTTCACCAATCGATGCTGCAAAAGCTATGTGGGTAAAATACGAATATCCGGAAATTACATTCGAAGAAATGTGCCAGGTATTTGGTATGCCTGAACTTCGTAAAAAAGCTCATTTCGTAGCAATTCCTTCTACATCAGGTACAGCTACAGAAGTAACAGCATTCTCTGTTATCACAGATTACAAAAAAGGTATCAAATATCCATTAGCTGACTTTGAAATCACACCGGACGTTGCAATCGTTGACCCGGATTTGGCAGAGACAATGCCACAGAAATTAGTTGCTCATACAGGTATGGATGCTATGACACATGCAATCGAAGCATATGTTTCTACAGCAAACTGTGATTTCACAGATCCATTAGCATTACATGCAATTAAGATGGTAAAAGAAGACTTAGTAGAATCATACAATGGTGATATGTCCAAGAGAGCATCTATGCATAACGCACAGTGTCTTGCAGGTATGGCATTCTCTAACGCTTTACTTGGTATCGTTCATTCTATGGCTCATAAGACAGGTGCAGCTTTCGAAGAGTACGGCGCACACATTATCCATGGTGCAGCAAATGCTATGTACTTACCAAAAGTAATCGCATTCAATGCAAAA
>CAYMTX010000126.1:0-6434 GCA_964393475.1 uncultured Roseburia sp.
GATGTGTAAGATGACAGGAACGGATATACATCATCTTGGTGATTCCGGTTATGGCGGAATCGCACTTCCGGAAAATATTCAGAGTTATTCGGTTGCAATCCGTGGCATCCGTCATACGTACCGCCGTATGGCAGATTCGATTGTGCGTTAAAAAATTTACGCGAAGACTTGACATTGTAGTTACTACAAACTTTATGCTTAGAGCAGATAAAAGGAACGGAAACGATATATACAAAGGATGAAAAAGAGTAAGATGACAGATACAAAAGAAAAAATAAGTAAGAAAAAAATGACTTTGATTCTGCTTGCCGCTTTGGCAGCAAGTTTATTGATACTGGCAGCAGTATTTTATTTATGGAAAGCAAATTATTATAAGACACATTTTCTGCCGAATACCTATATCAATGATGCAGATTGCAGTGAATTGAATGTGGCTGCGGTTGCTGATGTATTGAAAGCAGACGCGGCAGGTTATACGCTGAAAGTTTTGGGCAGGGATGAAACAGGAAAACAGACAGAACTCGGTACGCTTACCGCGGAACAGATTGAGCTTGAAGTAACAGATGCGGCAGGAACTGCAGAGGAACTGCTTGCATTACAAAATCCTTATCGTTGGATTCTGGTAGTTCTGACGAAGCAAGTGCAGTCTTATGATACATTATATGGAGTTGAATTTAATGAGACGGCATTGAAAAAGTGTGTTCTGAAATTTGATGCATTTCAGAAAGATAATATGATGGCACCACAAGATGCTTATATCAGTGAATATAGGGAAACATTAAAAGGCTGTGAAATTATACCTGAGGTTGCGGGTACACAGATTGACACAGATGCAGCAGTTTTAAGTATTTGTTCGGCAATTACCGGAGGAGCAGAGAAGGTAGATTTAGAAGAGCATGGTTGTTATGCATTACCGGAGATTACAGCGACAGATGAGAAACTGGTAGAAGAATGGCAAATCCGAAATCAGTGGCTGGGAACAGAGATTACCTATGACTGGAATACATCCGAAGTCGTGGTAGACGGCAGTATCATTCAGGAATGGATTGCGAAGGAAGAGGATGGCAGTTTAAGTCTTGATGAAAGTGCAGTAGCAGCGTTTGTGGCGGAAAAAGCATCTAAGTATGATACTTATGGAAAAAGCAGAAAGTTTACAACAACGTTAGGGGTAGAGCTGACTTTGCCTACCGGAGGATTCGGCTGGAAGACAGACCGTGCTGCCGTGACGGAAGAACTGGTCAAAATGATTAAAAACGGAACAGTAGCCAAGGCAGAACCGGTTTACAGTAACACCGCTCCGTTGCATGGAACAAATGATATCGGCAATTCTTATGTAGAGGCGGATTTGAGTAACCAGCACTTATATTTGTACTCAAAAGGACAGCTTGTATTCGAAACAGATTTTGTATCAGGAAGTATGAGTTCTACACCGGATTGTGTAACACCTGCAGGTGTATTTGATATTACTTATAAAACGAAAAATGCAGTTTTACGAGGAGCAACCTATCAAACACCGGTTTCCTACTGGATGCCGTTTTATGGAAATTATGGTATGCATGATGCAACATGGAGATGGGAATTTGGAGGAGATATTTTCCTGACAAATGGTTCGCATGGCTGTATAAATTTACCACTTGATTCTGCAGCGGTTATCTATAATTATGTATATGAAGGATGTCCTGTGATTTGTTATTATTATTAATCTGTAATGATTTAGTGTTATGAAATGAAGAGGAGGTACAAATGAGACCAAGCTATGGAGATTTTATTTTGGAACAGGAAAAAAAAGAGCGCAGGAAACGTAGATTAGTAATTGTTATGATTGCGGTAATGTTGCTTTTGATTGTTGTTGGTGTTGTTGTTGCACTTTTCTTCAAAAAAGACGGTTTTTCTATTAAGGAACTATTTTCGAAAGAGGAAGTAATGGGAACGGTAGGAAAGAGTGAACAGGAGATTTCTTACACACAGGAAGAACTGGATGTATTTGTGAATCAGCTCGTGGACAATGCCAGAATAGATGCTAAGACAGAGACTTTAGAAGAAATCAAACAGTATTTGGCTGATGGTAAATCGGCAGTAGAAACATTTCGGGCAGTCTATACAGAAGATTTGGTAGTTGCAGCAGACGGCAGATATCATTTTGTCCCGATTCGTGATGACTTAAAGCATAATGAGTATAGCACAGAGCATTTGCAGGTGTTAGAAACAGGTGAATTTCAATATGTACAAGAGGGGAACGTTACTTCTTATAAGGGAATTGACGTATCCAGATTTCAGGGAAAGATTGACTGGAATGAAGTTGCAGCAGATGGAGTATCTTTTGCATTCATACGTGTTGGTAATCGTGGTTATGGTAACGGAACGATGGTTGAGGATACGAATTTTGAATATAACATCGAAGGTGCAAATGCGGCAGGTGTGAAGGCAGGTGTTTACTTTTTCTCACAAGCCATTACAGAGGAAGAAGCGATAGAAGAAGTAAATTTTGTATTAGAAAGAATAGAGCCGTATCAGATAGACTGTCCGGTAGTAGTAGACTTAGAGATGATTGCAGGAGATAAAGGACGTGCAGATTCATTGTCACCGGAGGAACGGACACACATCATGAAAACGTTCTGTGATGCAGTGGCAGAAGCCGGTTATAAACCAATGATATATATGAATCTGGAGATGGCTGCAATTCGTGTTCATATGGAAGAACTGGAAGAGTATGATAAATGGTTTGCCTACTATAATCCGGAGATGTACTTTCCATATGAATATAAGGTATGGCAGTATAGTGAAAAAGGTACTGTGGCAGGAGTGCCGGCAAAGGTTGATATGAATATCTGTTTTGAACCAATTTGGGAATAGACAGCCTATCATATTTATAACAAAAAAAAGTGCAAAAAGACACAATGTTTGTGTGATTGCAATAGTATATAAATAATGGTACGATAAAATTAGATTTAAATAATGAAAAGGGGGCAATTATGCGTAATATTATCAATCTTAATCAGGATTGGAAGTTTATTCAAAAAGATGTGGGACTTCCGACAGAGTTACCAAAAGACTGGCAGTCAATTAACCTTCCGCACACATGGAATGCAGTAGACGGCAATGATGGTAACGGAAGTTATGACCGCGGTAATTACTGGTATGCAAAGACTTTTGAGACACCAAAACAGCCACTTGCCGGCGGACGTACATTCGTAGAGATTTTGGCGGCAAATTCAGAAGCAACTGTTTATGTAAACGGACAGAAGGTAATCTATCATGAAGGCGGTTACTCAACTTTCCGTGCAGATATTACAGACTACTGCAAAGAAGAGGGAGAGAACCTTTTAGTTGTGGAATGTAGTAATATTGCAAATGATTATGTATACCCACAGCATGCAGATTTCACATTTTACGGCGGTTTGTATCGTGGTGTGAATTTAATCAGTGTTCCAAATGCACATTTTGATTTAGAGTATTATGGTGGTCCTGGTATCATGGTTACTCCAAAGCCGACAGAATGTGGTGGGGCAACATTTGAAATCGAATCATTTGTTAAGAATGCAGACGAGAACTTCACGGTTCAGTACAGCATTTTTGATGAAGACGGTGAAGAAGTAGGTTATGCAGTTCGTCCGGCAGATGCTACTAAGACGACTATTTTTGTTCCGGATGCAAATCTCTGGGATTTCGATGATCCATATTTATATACGGTAGTAGCAGAGCTTCAGAGAAGAAATGAGACTTATGATGATTTGGAAGTACGTGTTGGTGTAAGAAGCTTCTCCTGCGACCCGCAGAAAGGCTTTATCCTGAATGGTGAAGAAACTCCGCTTCGTGGTGTATCACGCCATCAGGATCAGATGTATATCGGTAATGCATTAACAGCAGAAGATCATTATGATGATGCCTGCATTATCAAGGAATTAGGTGCAAATACAATCCGTCTTGCGCACTATCAGCATTCACAGCATTTCTATGATGCATGTGACGAATTAGGTTTTGCTGTATGGGCAGAGATTCCATTTATTTCAGTTATGAGCAAGAATCCGAAGGCTCATCAGAATTGTATTGAGCAGATGAAGGAGCTGGTTGTACAGAATTATAATCATCCGTCTATTATGTTCTGGGGTGTATCCAATGAAATCTTAATCGGTGGTATCTCTGAACAGTTAGTAGAAAATCATAAAGAATTAAATGCATTAGTAAAAGAAATGGACCCAACACGTCTTACAACGATTGCACATGTTTCCTTTACTCCGATAGATGGACCAATGCATTATATTACAGATACAGAAAGCTACAACCACTACTTTGGCTGGTATAATGGAAAAATGGAAGATAATGGCCCATGGCTTGATAATTTCCATGAGAAATATCCGGATATTTGTCTTGGCGTATCTGAGTACGGGTGTGAAGGTATTATCACATACCATGGCCCGGAACCAAAGTGTAAAGATTATTCAGAGGACTATCAGGCAATGTATCATGAACATATGGCGAAAGTTCTTGATGAAAGACCATGGATTTGGTCAAGCCATGTATGGAATATGTTTGATTTTGGCTGTGCAGCACGTAATGAAGGCGGTGTGGCAGGACGTAATAATAAAGGTCTTGTAACAATGGACAGAAAGACGAAAAAAGACAGCTTCTACATTTACAAAGCATACTGGAATCCGGAGCCGATGGTTCATCTCTGCGGTAAGCGTTATGTACAGCGTGCAGGGGAAGAGAGAGAGATTAAAGTTTACACCAATCAGGAATTAGTGGAACTTTATATGAATGGTGAAAAAGTCGGTGAAGCTGCACCGGTTGACCATATCGTTCGTTTCAATGTAAAGATGAAGGACGGTGAGAACATCTTCCTTGCAGTTGCAGGCGATGTAAAAGACACGATGACACTTGAAAAAGTGGATACAGAACCTGAAATCTATGTACTTCCGGGACAAGATGATGGTGAAGGTGGAGCTGCAAACTGGTTTACCGCAACCGGCAGTGTTGACTTAGAAGATGATGCACCAATGGAATTCCCGGAAGGTAAATTGAGCATCAAATCGACAATAGGACAGATTTATAAGAATTCCGAAGCATGGGAGTTCTTTGAAAAAATGACACAGGGTAAAATGGGACCGGATAAACCAATGTGGGGTATGATGGAAAATTTTGCTGTTGAAATGATGATGAGCATGGCCGGACAAGTTCCGGAGGCTGCAATAAAAGCTTTAAATAAAAAGTTGAATGAATTTGATGTAGTAGAATAGTAGCTTCTGCTGAGGGGTATCAATGGTTGTTTAAACTGTTGATGCCCCTTTTTTGAATAGAAAGAACGGAGCAGAGGGAATGTTTAGGAATAAGTAAATTTTAAAGATACATCAGATTTATATAATTTTAATATTTTTCCTTTAACTTTCACAATTATTTCACAGAAAGTGTGTTAGAATGGGAAAGAAAATATTTATTTCCAAAGTCTGGCATAAAAGAATTGGAATGGAAATGATTCAGGCGCAGAAAGGATACAAGGAGAATTTTTATGGCAAACGAAACCGATGTAATGAAAACTCTGAAGAAGAGAGAAAAGAACAAAAAGAGAAGAATTATAGTTATTGTGGTATTAGCAGTTGTAGTATTTATAGGTGTGAATGTAATAAGCGGAGTACGCAAAGCGGGAGAAGCAATGCAGGAAGCTGTAGCAGCGATGCAGACGGGAGAGGTGTCAACACGTTCACTGATTAAGAGTGTAGGTGCTACCGGAACAGTGACTAGTATCGAGTCTAAGAGCATTACAGCGGCGATTTCTAATGTGGAGGTCAAAGAAGTTAAGGTAGAAATCGGCGATTATGTAACAGAAGGACAAGAACTTTTGTATTTTGATACAGAGGATATTGAAGAAAATCTCGTAAAAGCAAAGAAGACATTGGGTAATTCTTCTACTGTAAACAGAATTACAAAGGAAGAAGCGAAAAAGAATCTTGATAAAACTATCGAGAATTATGATAAGCAGGTTGAAAAAGCGAAAGAAGCACTTGATGAGAGCGAATATGCCAAGATATCGGATGCGTTATATAATTTTGATATTTATTTTGCAAATGAGCCGGATAAGGCTAATAAGAGAGCGGAATTAGAGGGAAAATTAGAAAAAGAAGAAAAAAACTATGAAAAATTAGTTGAAGCTTATGAAGATGCTGTGGAAGCCAGAGAAAGTGGCATCGCAACTGCCAAGAACAGTTATACGACTAACACAATCAGATTAAGCACGGACAGCGAGAAAAATCAGGTAGAGCTTTACGAAGAGCAGTTGGCAGAGGGGATTGTGACAGCACCAATAAGTGGTATTGTAACAGCGGTAAACTATGATGAAGGTGATACGTATATGCAGGGCTCCGGTATCATAACGATTCAGGATTGTTCTGCATTTGAAATAGAAGCATACATTGGGGAATATGATATCAGTGACATCG
>CAYMTX010000127.1:0-6417 GCA_964393475.1 uncultured Roseburia sp.
GCCTTTATCCATTGTAAAGCGTTCTCTCTCCCAGTCTGCGGAAGAACCCAGTTTCTTTAACTGATTGATGATTCTGTTACCGTATTCCTCTTTCCAGTCCCAGCATTTTTCTAAGAAACCTTCACGTCCTAAATCCGCCTTGTCAATTCCCTGTGCCTTTAAAGCCTCAATAACCTTAACCTCTGTCGCAATGGAAGCATGGTCTGTACCCGGCTGCCATAATGCATTATAACCCTGCATTCTCTTATAACGGATTAAAATATCCTGCATAGTGTTATCTAATGCATGTCCCATGTGAAGCTGTCCCGTGATATTTGGCGGCGGCATCACAATTGTAAACGGTTTTTTGCTGCGGTCTGCCTGCGCATGGAAGTAACCGTTATTCTCCCATTTTCGATAAAGTCTGTCTTCAATCCCTTTCGGGTCATACGTTTTAGCAAGTTCTTTACATTCGTTACACATAATTTTCTCTCCTTTTTTATTTTCCTAAGTATCTCCTGCGATTCATTTCTTCTCCGTGAGGTGCACATCTATGGGGCGTTTTTGTATCAATAGGAAATTATAATTTCCTATGATACAAAAAAGCCCTTTGCAGAAATCCTCTCCTGCAAAGGGCGTATGAACGCGGTACCACCTTTATTTATCGCTTACTCTGAACAGTACGCATGTACTAATCAGCGGTTCTGTAACGTAAACCACACGTCTTCTCCTACTCTGTATCATATCACATTACTGCAACCGCAGGATACATTTGGGCGAAGCAGTTCAAAAGCTACCTTCCACATACCTTTTCTTCAAGACACCTTTCAGCCAATGAGTGTCTCTCTCTGCTAAGAGTATATGTGTACTCCTCTTTCTCACAACCTTTTGCTGATAAACTTATTGCGAATCACAATAAGCTTTTGAAACTTTATTTCTCTTATCATACGTTTCAGGCTTTGATTTGTCAAGTGAATTATTTGTAACATGGCTTTTCGCACTACAGCAGCAAGTGTCTGAGTACTCTATGAACAATAACTATGATTCTTCTGCTGTCGTATCTTCATCTGATACAATCGCACCTACAGAACCGGCTACAGACGATGCCACTACTACTACCACTATGATACATAATAAAATAATACATGCTAAAAAAATAAGTAATCCGCCTTCTGTCATGTCATTCTTCTCCCACTTCTCGAACTGCCTCCGCTGCAAGGCTCTTTTAATACTAAGGATAGTATAACACATTCTTGATTCTATTAAAAGTTTTTATTTAATCATTTTTTCCTTTTTACAATTGTATATACTCCTGTAAACGCAAGCAATATCGTAATCATTGTTCCTATCTGCTTATTTTCTTTTACCTCTGCTTCAAACACGGCCTCTTTCTTCGTATCTAAAATCTGCGATATGACTTTTTCACCCGTTTCAAATCCGGCACCTGTTTTTACATAGTTCCATACATATAATGCTGCTGTTGGTGTTCCATCCGGATAAAACATTGCTTCGTTATCTACCGCCGAACCTCCATACCACTGTCCTGCATCTTTTGCATCGTACCTCGCAGCATAACTAGTTGCCCATCCCGAACCATATTTTTCCCAAAGTGCTTTATTTGCTGTAATCTGTTCTTCCAAAGCATCACCTTCCAAACCACGGATATCTCCAACAGTAAGCCACGCCGGCTCCCAGTAAAATACACCTAATCCATCCACATTATTTACAGTTGCCATGACATCACGTACAGCATTTGCCTGCCCCTGTACAGTGAATGGCTGTATTGTATTATCACTATTGCCGACACCTATGGTATTAGAATGTCCGTCAGAATCTTCTAATGTATAAGCATAGCTGGTTTCTGCTACCATAACGTCTTTTCCATATGTATCTTTTACGTTTTTTAACTGATTTTCTAAATTATCCAGTGTTCCGTGCCAGTATGGATAATAACTGGTGGCAAGAACGTCATAATCCACTGCATAAACATCTAAGTTTTTTGCCCATTTTGTAACGTTACCTTTCTCCGGATTTGTTACATGGATAACTGCTTTTACAGTATCATTGTATTCATGAACTGCTTTTACGCCTGCACGGAATAATGTACACATGTCTGCTATATCATATACACCCACAAAACCACCGGTTGTCTCATTGCCAACCTGCACCATATCTATTGTTTCATGCTTAGAATCGATTGTGCTTAATGCGTCTCTGATAAATTCTTCCACTGCCGCGGCTTTTTCTGCAACATTGTACTCAGCCCATTCTTTCGGAGCCTGCTGTTTGCCCGGGTCTGCCCAGAAATCTGAGCACTGAAAGTCTATCACCATCTTAAGCCCCGCCATCCGGCATCCTTCTGCAACCGCTGCCGCTGTAGCAACGTTACAGTTACCACCTCCATAACCATTTCCTGACTCATCAAACGGGTCGTTCCATACACGCACACGGATATGTGTAATACCATTTTCCGCTAAAAATTTACAAAAATCAGTAATATTATCAATGGTATTTCCTTCATAATCTTTATAAGTTACACCACTTGCAAATAATGACATTATAGACGAAATATCCATGCCCATAATGAAGTCTTCCGGAAGGTTAGGAATCTTTTCTACTATTATTTCGCCGGAAATTGTTGTACCTATTGCCTCCAATGCTTTTTCATCTGCATTTATCTCTGCTGCCACTGTAGTTACTCCAACACATGCTAACCTGCTTATCATCATAGCAAAAGCAAGAATGAAACTAAATCCCCTTCTTGTCATCTTTCTCCTCCCATTTCGACTCAAATGTGCGTCTCCCATATAGTGCTTATCTTTCTCCCAAACTATTTATCATATTTTTGCATAAGTTTTTGTGTACGTTAATATCTTGAAACAAATATCGGCTTCTGTCTGTATAATCACAGATTCGCGTTATACAAACAAAAGCCGATATTCATTCGACGCATTCGCGTACATAAATCGCTTTATTTAATTTGCAGATACTAATCCATTCTCTGCATCCAATTCTACATATGCACTTGATTTCAGGAATTCGAGTGCCCGCTCTGCTCTAATCAATACCGGAATATCCAAACTCAAACCTACGATTGCCGCATGACAGTTCAAATCCTCTGCTTCTACAATCAAACCGGATGCCTGTCTAATCTGTGCCATCATGTCATTATTCGTATCTTTTGCCACAATGATATCGCCTGCCTTAAACTGTTTCAAGTCTTTCATATCATGGCATACACACAAATTACCGCTCACTTTTTTCTTGTTAATACCGCGTCCTCTTACTAAAATATGACCTGCAACCTGCACTTTGATTAAGTTCGTTGTACCTGAAACGCCAAGCGGTACACCGGCTGTTAATATAACAACATCCCCTTTTGCAATATATCTTGCTTTTTCTGTTGCATCCACTACATAATCAAATAAATCGTCTGCATTATTCTTCTCCTCTAACAGCAATGGATGAATACCCCAGCAGAGTCCCATCTGACGATATACTTTTGTAGTTAAACATCCACAAACAATCGGAGTTGCCGGACGATATTTTGATATCATACGCGCAGTACGTCCTGACTTTGTAACCGTGATAATCGCTGCTGCATTCAAATCTTCTGACATCGTACATGTTGCATGAGAGATTGCACTTGTCACATCCGGGTTACTCTGTGTTGCTCTTGCATGGAAACGATACCAATAATTAATATCCTGCTCTGTACGCATTGCAATACGTACCATAGTCTGTAATGCTTCTACCGGATATGCGCCTGCGGCAGTCTCACCGGAAAGCATAATTGCACTTGTTCCATCATAAATTGCATTTGCAACGTCTGTAGACTCTGCTCTGGTTGGTCTCGGATTCTTCATCATAGAATCTAACATCTGTGTTGCTGTAACAACAATTTTACCGGATTCATAGCACTTTTTGATAATCATTTTCTGCATAACCGGAACATCTTCCAATGGGATTTCAACACCCATGTCACCACGGGCAACCATAATACCATCTGACACACGGATAATTTCGTCAATATTCTGCACACCCTGCATGTTCTCAATCTTTGAAATAATCTTAATGTCAGTGCCGCCTTTTTCTTCTAATATCTGACGGATTGCCAATACATCATCTGCTGTACGGACAAAAGATGCTGCAATATAATCGTAATCATTTTCAATACCAAATATGATATCATTGTAGTCTTTTTCGCTAATATAAGGCATTGTAAGTTCTACATTTGGAACATTAACACCTTTTTTATTAGACACAAAACCATTGTTTAACACACGGCAGTTGATATTCATTGCCGGTCTTCCGTCCTCGTCTTTTGTATCTGCAACAGGTTCAATAGAAACTACTTCCATTCCAACCAAACCATCATCTATCAAGATATGGTCACCGACTTTCACATCATTCGGAAGATTCTTATATGTGATAGCCACACGGCTTGCATCACCTTCTATGTCCTCTGTAGTAAGTGTGAATGTCTGTCCTGCTTTCAATTCCACTTTACCTTCTTTAAAATCGCGTAAACGGATTTCCGGTCCCTTTGTATCAAGAAGTGCAGCAACAGGACGGCCCAATTCTTCACGTAATGCCACAAGTTTGTCTAAACGGCCTTTCTGCTCGTCATAGCTTCCGTGCGAAAAATTAAAACGGGCAACGTTCATTCCTTCTGTGATTAACTGTCTTAACACATCTCCTTTGTCTGTTGATGGTCCAAGTGTACAAATAATTTTGGTTTTTCTAAACATCTACAATTCTCCAATCTCGTTCTATTTTAAAATTTAATCATCTTTTCTTGAATCGTAAAGAAGATTCATTTTCATCTCATAATACTCCGGGGTCATATCCATATAATGCTTATGTGGATTATGGAAACGCTGTTCCTCTTCCCAGATTTCATTCTCCAACTGATGACGCACATAAGCTCGCACATCATGAATGCTTGGTACATCATAAATTAACTTACCATTTTCGAAAATCTTCTGTTGTAAGTTTTTAGCTGTGCAATTTGTAAAATACTGATTTTTCCATGGCATTTCCGGATTTACAAACCGGAATTCTTTGCTCATATCAATTTCTTCATCAGCCTTTGCAATTAAATCTGCTCTCGCCTTTCCATTCGCATCATAAATACGATATACTTTTTTCAAGCCCGGATTCGTTATTTTCTCTACATTACCGGAAATCTTGATACGTGGTTTAAACACACCATTCTCTTCTACTGCTGCAATCTTATATACGGCACCAAGGAGTGAAATCTTGTCACCCGAAAATTCACTGGATGCACCGGTAATCAGTCGCTCACCTACACCATAGCTGTCTATTCTTGCTTTTTGGTTATTCAATGACCGGATTGTGTGCTCATCCAAACTGTTAGATACAATAATTTTACAATCTTCCAAACCGGCTTCATCTAACATTTCACGTACCTTAATTGACAAATATGCCAAGTCACCGCTATCAATACGGATTCCTTTCAAACGCTTGCCCATTGGCTCCAACACTTCTTTGGCTGTACGGATTGCATTTGGTATACCGGAATTTAACGTATCATACGTATCTACCAAAAGCACTGTGTCATCCGGATAGTTCTCTGCATATGTCTTGAATGCTTCAAATTCATCCTGATAATACATAACCCAACTATGGGCCATTGTACCACTTACCGGAATATCAAATATCTGTCCTGCCAAAACTGTAGCTGTACCATTCGCACCGCCAATATATGCTGCTCTGGCACCATATACTGCCGCATCCATATTATGCGCACGTCTTGCGCCAAAATCGGACACTGTTTTGCCGGCTGCCGCGCGTACAATTCTTCTGGTCTTGGTTGCAACCAGCGACTGATGATTCACCAATGCCAAAATCGCCGTTTCTACCAGTTGCGCATCAATCAATGGTGCCACTACTGTGATAACCGGCTCGTTCGGATACATAATCGTTCCTTCCGGAAATGCATAAATATCACCTTTAAATTTGAAGTCCTTCAAATAATCAAGAAAATCTGCAGTAAACGTATTTAACGAGCGTAAATATGCAATATCGTCCTCTTCGAAATGCAAATTCTCGACATATTCGATAATCTGCTCTAATCCTGCAAAAATCGCAAAACCACCCTTGTCCGGATTTTTGCGATAAAATACGTCAAATGCTACCCGACTCTCTTTATCACCGGAATTAAAATATCCATTTGCCATGGTAAGTTCATATAAATCCATTACCATTGTTAAATTTCTTTTTTCCGACTGCTTCATATTCCACTTTCCTCCTGTGGCAAAACAAACGAATCGATTAACTCCCAGATTTCTTCCCGTCCCTGCTTAGTCTCTGCCGAGAACGGAATAATAATGGTTCCGGGCTGTACTTGTAAGCCTTCCCGAATCGCCTTTATATTCTTCTGTACCTGACTGCGTTTAATCTTATCCAGTTTTG
>CAYMTX010000128.1:0-6373 GCA_964393475.1 uncultured Roseburia sp.
GAGAGCATCTGCCTTACAAGCAGAGGGTCATAGGTTCGAGCCCTATTGGTCCCATCCAAAATTTAATATGGCGAGATAGCTCAGTTGGCTAGAGCATACGGTTCATACCCGTAGTGTCGAGGGTTCGAATCCCCCTCTCGCTACTAAAAGCGCGTAAAACTAAGGTTTACGCGCTTTTTCTTTTTCATAATGTATTTTTCCACCCTTTATATAATTTTCGATGCATGTGTTTCTGTCACTGTTTCCTTTCCTTGGTAAGAAGAGTCTATATGTAGGTTACATTTCGTTACACTTTTATATTAATCCTCCATTCCGCAGACGCTTCGCGTCGGAGGAATTGCGAGCTGAATTTCCGATTCAACTCTGCGATAATGCTACTTTGTCACAGATTGCGACATTTCTCTATAATATGCTGATACATTGTACGGACGGCGGGTGCCATAAAGTCCGTGTTCATAGCCGCAATTCCGATAATGCGGGCTGCATCCGGTTGAATCGGATAGCAGTCAACATCATATGGAATGTCATGCATGACCAGAGCAGGCATAAGGCAGATGCCGAAGCCTTTGGCAACCAAAGCAACAGTGGACAAGTCATCTACCACGTGATAACGAGACTGAATGTTTAGTGAGTTTTCTTTCAAGAAATTCTGAATGTCAGCATCGGTACACTCACGCTGTGTTACAAATTGATGACTGCGCATATCGTCAATGGTTACATATTCTTTTCCGGTATCAGAAAATGTATTTTTAGGTAAAACACAAAGGAGTGGGTCACGGTAAAGTGGCTCAATCGGAATATCTTTGGCACTGGATACGGATAAAAAGCCCAAATCTACAACACCGTTTTTAATCCAATAGTATACGTCATCATAAGTACCCTGAAATACTTCTAATTTGATTTCAGGATAACTTTTCACAAATGAATTCATGATTTCAGGGAGCCAGTTGGTACAGACACTGGAAAAAACCCCGATTTTTACTTTTCCTTGTTTTAAACCATTTATTTGGGAAATTGCCTGTTGTAAACTTTCATCGCTATTTAGGACTGCGTTGACATACGGCAGGAGATTTTCGCCATAGTTGGTTAGTGTGACACCGGATTTACTGCGGGTCAGCAGAGAAAATCCCAGTTCATTTTCCATAGAAGAAATAGCGTGGCTGATGGCAGAAGGGGTAAGTCCCAAAATGTCTGCGGCTTTATGAAAACTTCCGATTTCGGCAACCGTTTTAAAAACTTGATAAGTAAGTAGTGTCATAAGAATCCCTCTGTAATAGTTGACATATTTTGAAGTGCCGGTTACGATAGAACGGACTTCTAAAGTATAGTGTAACACTTTTTTACAGTGAAAAAAAGAGGAGTAACAATGATTACAATCAAGAAAAATCCAAACGGGGATACAAGAACAGCACCGAAAGGAATTACATTTGAGCAGCTTCAGGAAGCAAATGACATGCATAGAGAAGATGTGAAACATGTTATGCAGGAATTTTCGAAAAGAATAGCATATGCAGGAGAGCAGCACGACTACACGAAGAAAACGCAGGAGCAAATGTTTTACAGAGATTTTGTGAATGCACAGGAAAACGGAACGAATTTTGCGGATGGTGAATGGTATCAGTTACATACAAAGACAGAAAGACATCATTTATTAACGAATTGTCCGGAAGATGTGAACCTGATTGATGTGCTTGAAATGATAGTAGACTGTACGTGTGCAGGACTGACAAGAAGCGGAGAGGTAAGGGAGATAGTAATTGATGATGAAATTCTTCGCAAAGCAGTGCAAAATACAACCGAACTTATAAAAAGCTTTGTCAGCGTTGAATAGTTACAGCAAGTGATAATAAAAATTTTGATTTATGAATAAAAATATGATAAGTTAGAGATAACTATTTGATAGGTTTACATATTTTTGACGAGGTGACAGATATATGAGAGTAGGAATGGGTTATGACGTTCATAAATTAGTCGAAGGCAGAGATTTAATCATCGGTGGTGTCAATATACCGCATACATTAGGTCTGCTTGGACATTCGGATGCAGATGTACTGCTTCATGCGATTATGGATGCACTGCTTGGTGCAGCAGGGCTTGGTGATATCGGAAAGCATTTTCCGGATACCGACCCGGCATATAAAGGGATTTCCAGTGTGAAATTATTGGAGCATGTAGCGGCTTTGATAGAAGAAAAAGGCTACGTGGTGGAGAATATCGACGCAACTATTATCGCACAGAAACCGAAAATGCGCCCGCATATTTCACAGATGGAAGAGAATATCGCGAACGCACTGAAGATTAGTGCGGATCAGATTAATGTGAAAGCGACGACGGAAGAAGGACTTGGTTTCACCGGAACAGAAGAAGGTATTTCTTCACAGGCAATCTGTTGTCTGACGACTATTTATGAGAACAGTGTTGCAGTTGCAGACAGTGAAGGCGGATGCGCAGGATGTCCGCATAAGGCATAAAATTTCTTGACAAAAGGGGTTTTACTGAATAAACTATAAGGGTATATGATAAGGCTTTGAATGGGAAGAGTAGGAGATCATGAAATGTACAGAGAGGAACTGTCATCGGCTGTAAGCAGTTCTACAGAGAAGATTTTTGAAGTGCGCCCGGGAGCCGGTCAGAGGAACACGATACTGTATCAGCAGTGTTAAGTATTTTGACCCGTAGGACACACGTTACGTGTATCGAGTGGAAATCGTATGATTTTAAGAAGAGTGGAACCGCGGATTTATTCGTCTCTTATCAGAGGCGAAATCCGCGGTTTTTTGCGCGAATAAGCAGAGAAACATGCAGGCAACAGGACCGATGGCTGCTTATTCGTAGGGAAAGAGAAATAAAAGTTATTTTAAAGATAGAAAAGGAGCACAGCAATGGAGAACAAATTCAAATTTTTTAATTCACTGACAAGAACAGTAGAGACAGTCGTTCCGCATGAAGAGGGGAAAATCGGAATGTACACTTGTGGACCTACTGTTTACCATTTTGCACATATTGGTAATTTGAGAAGTTACATTATGGAGGATATTTTAGAAAAATCTTTGCGTTATGTAGGCTATGATGTGAAGCGTGTCATGAATATCACAGATGTAGGACACCTTTCTTCCGATGCAGATACCGGAGAAGACAAAATGTTAAAAGGAGCACAGCGTGAGAATAAGACTGTCATGGAAATCGCAAAGTTCTATACAGATGCATTTTTTGCAGACTGCAAGGCACTGAATATTAAGACACCGGATGTAGTAGAACCTGCTACGAACTGTATTCCGGAGTTTATTCATATGATTGAAGAATTACTGGAAAAAGGCTATGCATATCTCGCAGGCGGTAATGTATACTTTGATACATCTAAGTTGAAAGAGTACTTTGTATTTTCTTCACAGACAGAGCTGGATACTTTTGTAGGTGTGCGCGATGATGTAGAAGAGGATACAAATAAGCGAAATAAGAATGACTTCGTGTTATGGTTTACAAAGTCCAAATTTGAAGACCAGGCACTTAAATGGGATAGTCCGTGGGGCGTTGGCTATCCGGGCTGGCATATCGAATGTTCCTGCATCGGTATCAAACATTTAGGTGAATATATGGATATTCACTGTGGCGGTGTTGACAATATGTTCCCGCATCACACGAACGAAATAGCACAGTCTGAGAGTTATTTGGGACACAAATGGTGTCCATACTGGTTACATGTACAGCACTTAAATGACAGACAGGGTAAGATGAGTAAATCAAAGGGCGACTTTTTAACTGTTTCACTCTTGAAGGAAAAAGGTTATAATCCGCTTGTTTACCGTATGTTCTGCTTACAGTCACACTACAGAAAACCATTAGAATTCTCTTATGAGATTTTAGATAATACGGCAGCAGCGTATAATAAACTTGTGAAGCGTATCGCAGGATTAAAGGCTGAAGGTGCGGTTGAGGAAGCTGTATTCGCAGAATATAAAGGAAAGTTTGAAGATGCAATCTGCAATGATATGAATACTTCTATGGCGCTTACCGTGCTTTATGACTTGTTAAAAGCAGATACCAATGACGCGACGAAGTTAGCACTTGTAAAAGATTTTGACCGTGTACTTTCCCTTGATTTGACAGTGGCACCGACAGAGGAGCCAAAGGCAGAAATTGATGCGGAATTGGAAGCGTATGTTTTGGCTAAAATTGAAGAACGTAAAGAAGCTAAGAAAGCAAAAGATTTTGCAAAAGCAGATGCAATCCGCGATGAATTACTTGCAAAGGGTGTAGTAATCAAAGATACCCGTGAAGGTGTAGTATGGCACGTGGAAGCCTAGTTGTCAGGAGATTTAAATGGAAAAAGGCATAGACTCTTATTTAAAAGAACAATTTAACATTCCTAATGTAGATGTGCGAACCTATTCGCCATTGACACTGGCCTATATCGGGGATGGCATTTACGATTTAATTATCCGTTCTCTGGTAGTTGGAAAAGGCAACACCAGAGCCGGAGAATTACATAAGCGCACCAGCCAGATTGTAAAAGCGAAGACACAGGCAGAAATGATAGAAGTGATTCTGCCAATGCTTACCGAAGAGGAAGCAGATATTTATCGCCGTGGCAGGAATGCGAAATCGCCTACGATGGCGAAAAATGCGACGATGTCAGATTACCGCAAAGCGACCGGTTTTGAAGCCTTAATGGGCTATTTATACTTGCAGGATGAATTCCCGCGTATGGTAGAACTGGTGAAGGCGGGAATTGATGTCATGGAACTGAAGTTATAGCATGAATTTGTAACCGGCAGTTGCGGGTTTATGAAAAACATTTTAAGGAGATTTCATGGGATACGAAGAATTGAAAATAGAAGGACGTAATGCAGTATTAGAGGCATTTCGTTCCGGTAAAACAATTGATAAGTTATATGTATTAGACGGTTGTCAGGATGGACCGGTGCGTACCATTGTCAGAGAAGCGAGAAAGTATGATACTATTATCAATTTTGTGGAAAAAGAACGTCTTGATCAGCTATCTGAAACGAAAAAGCATCAGGGTGTCATTGCAATTGCTGCAGCATACACTTATGCAGAAGTAGAAGATATTTTAAAAAAGGCAGAAGAGAAAGGTGAGGCACCATTTATTTTCTTGCTGGATAATATTGAGGATCCACATAATTTGGGAGCAATTATCCGAACAGCAAATTTGGCAGGTGCTCATGGCGTTATCATTCCTAAACGCCGTGCAGTAGGATTAACAGCTACTGTTGCGAAGACATCAGCGGGTGCGATTAATTATACTCCGGTTGCTAAAGTTACGAATATATCTACAACTATCAAAGAGTTGAAGGAAAAAGGCATGTGGTTCGTATGCGCAGATATGGGCGGTACAGAGATGTATAAGCTGGATTTGAAAGGACCGATTGGTCTCGTAATCGGTAATGAGGGAGAGGGTGTAAGTAAGTTGGTTCGTGAGAATTGTGACTTTATTGCATCTATTCCTATGAAAGGTGACATCGACTCGTTAAACGCATCTGTAGCCGCAGGTGTACTTGCATATGAGATTGTACGTCAGAGATTACAATAATAAGGAATGTTCTAGTAGAAAGAGGAAAAAGTTGGAGAACTATCGGAAGTTGCAGGATGAAGAATTGATTGAAAAATTGCGTTTGGGCGATGAGAAAATCATGGATTTTATTCTGGATAAGTATAAGCCACTCGTGCGAAAAAAAGCGAATGCCATGTATTTAATAGGCGGCGATACGGACGACTTGATACAAGAAGGAATGATAGGACTGTTTAAGGCGATTCGTGATTATAATAAAGAGAAAGAAAGCTCTTTTTATCATTTTGCTGAACTCTGCATCAGTCGTCAGATTTATACGGTAGTAGAAGCTTCTAACCGTAAGAAACATGCTCCTTTGAATTCATACGTGTCATTATATTCCGGTACAAATGAGGATGGTGTTGTTTTGGCAGATTCTCTTACGACAGGTGCAATGGAGAATCCGGAACAAATGATTATCGACCAGGAGAATTTATTGTTGTTCATGGAGCAATTAAAAGATAGTTTGAGTAAAATGGAGAGAAGGGTTCTGGATTTGTATTTGGCGGGGCTTAATTATCAGCAGATAGCAGAAGAAATGGGGAAAAGTCCGAAGGCAATTGATAACGCATTGCAACGTATAAAAGCGAAAGCGAGATGTGTGTAAACGCTTACAAAATGAAAACGTTACCAATGGCTAAAAAATGCCAAAAAACATAAAAATATGTGGAAAATGCACAAAAAAATATTAAAAATATTGTGAAGTTTGTGAACACTTTCTGTGAGGGATGTGATATTATAATTCTTGTAAAAACCCCCCAATACATTATATAGTTTTTGCTATACCCCATAGTAAAAATACCT
>CAYMTX010000129.1:0-6369 GCA_964393475.1 uncultured Roseburia sp.
CAATTCTTCTTTTATCATCTGCCAGAGAATTCTGGTCATTTCATCTCCGTCCATCTCTACTAATGGTGTAATCATCTTAATTTTTTCCATTTTATCCCGCCTTTCCTTCCGACTTTAATCCATAAAATTACCTTCGAATCAAAAATAATGAATTACATTCCTATGGTACAAGCACATCCCAGCCTACCCGTTCCATATTCTGTGCTGTACTGGAAATATGCTGTGTTGCAAGTCTTTCTGCTTTATCCGCGTCTCGTTCTTTCAACGCTTCCACAATCATCATGTGTTCCTTATTAGAATCAGATGCACGCTTTACATCTGTTAACGTTACTTTTCTGACGCGTTGCAAATAGTGATGAAAATCCGACAGAACACGTTCCAACTCTTTACTGTTCGCTGCCGCATACAAGGTTTTATGGAACTGGTTATCTAATTCTACCAACTGTTCTGCATTTCCTTTTTTTACATGAAATTCTGCACGGAACACAATTTCTTCCAATTCATCCAACTGTTCTTTTGTAATATTAGTTGCTGCCCATCTGGCACATAATCCCTCTAATCTGCAACGTATTTCGTAAATATCCTGCATATCTTTTGGAGTAATCCCTACTACATAAGCACCTTTATTGGGAATAATTGAAACAAGACCTTCTAATTCCAACTGACGCAAAGCTTCACGTACCGGTGTACGGCTTACGCCCAGTTCTTCTCCAATCGTTTTTTCCTTTAATTCTTCATTTGGTGCATACTTTCCTGACAAAATATTTTCCCGAATGGTATGAAACACACGAGAACCCAATGAATGATTATCTTCTACCATATCCGCACCTCATTATCTTTCCAATTTCGGAATACCAAGTGTCTCACAGTTCTTATCAATAATCTCGATTAACTCTGCGTCTGTAATAACAGTTACGCGACCTTCATCGTACTGCTCATCAACCCACACCTTCACCAGTCTTACCAGTTCTGAATTCTTATCCATGCACTGTTCTTTCGGAAGATGATAATAAGTATTAATCCAGTGCGCAATACCTGCCAGACCCGACGTATTGGATACAGAAACCAAAGGTGGTCTGTTTAAAAATTTACCGGTATCAAAAATATTGTAAATTTCTTCATTTTTCAAAAGTCCGTCTGCATGGATACCCGCTCTGGTAACATTAAAGTTACTTCCTACAAATGGTGTTCTGCTTGGCTGTACATACCCCAATTCTTTTTCAAAATATTCTGCAATCTCAGTAATTACATTGGTATCCATTCCATCCAATGTTCCCTTTAACTGCGCATATTCAAATACCATTGCTTCAAGCGGCGTATTACCGGTACGTTCGCCAATACCAAATAATGAACAGTTTACACCACTGGCTCCATACAGCCATGCTGTCGTCGAATTATTTACTGCTTTATAAAAATCATTATGTCCATGCCATTCTATCAATTCAGACGGCACACCTGCATGCGTAGTCAATCCATATATAATGCCCGGCACACTTCTCGGAATCACCGCTCCCGGGAAGTTTACACCATATCCCATCGTATCACAGGCTCTGACTTTAATCGGAATCTTATACTCCTCCATCAGTTTCATTAATTCCAAACAGAATGGAATTACAAAACCATAGATATCAGAACGGGTGATATCTTCAAGATGGCATCTTGGACTGATGCCTGTTTCCAAACACTCTCTGATAACGCTTAAATAAAGATTCATCACTTCGCGTCTCGTCATTTTCATCTTATAGAAAATATGATAATCGGAACAACTTACCAAAATCCCCGTTTCTCTTAATCCTATATCCTTAACTAACTGAAAATCCTGCTTACTGGCACGAATCCAGCTAGTCACTTCCGGAAACTTATAACCGCGTTCCAAACACTTATACACGGCATCACGATCTTTTTTGCTGTATAGGAAAAATTCACTTTGACGAATTAAGCCTTTCGGGCCTCCTAATTTATGTAAATAGTCATAGATTGTCACAATCTGCTCTGTCGTGTATGGTGCTCTTGACTGCTGACCATCACGAAATGTTGTATCTGTTATCCAGATATTTTCCGGCATATTATGAGGTACCACTCTGTCATTAAATGCAATTTTGGGTATCTCACTGTAAGGAAACAGATTATGAAAAACGTTAGGTTCTTCTACATCTACCAACCGATAAAAATGTTCCTCTAATTCCAGAAGATTATTTTTTTTATTAATCCGTACTTCTTTCATTTTCCATCCTCTCTTCCCCTTGCATAATTGTATACAATTATACTTTTTATATTATTCTCACATTTATAGCTATGTTTGTCAATGTATATTTTTTCATATTTTTTATAACCACGAGTTATACTTATCTCTTAGTATAAAACATATTTTATTTTTTTCGAAAATTTCGTCACACATTTATATCATCTTCATATGTTATCATTGTAAACAAAATTATTTTGGAGGACTTCAAATGAGTGATTTAGCTGCAACAAACTGTGGAAATGGATGTGGAACCGGTCTTAGCAATGGTTGTGATTCCTGTTCTATTATCTGGATTATTTTACTGTTAAGCTGCTTCTGCGGCGGTAACGGCTCTTTCTTAAGCAATAATGGTGACGGCTGTGGCTGTGGCAACAATAGCTGTATCTGGATTATTCTGTTATTACTTTTCTGTGGCGGTAATGGTATCGGTTTAAACAACAACGGCTGTGGCTGCAATAATTTCGGTTGTGGCTGTTAACATCTGACAAAAAATTTGCAAACCTAAACGACACATATAATTTGAGGCATCCTCATATTGAGGATGCCTCAAATTTATTTATCGCTCTTTTCCGTGTTTTCTTTGTTTTCCTTTCTGACGTAACTGTTCTGCCATTTCTGCTGTACCACACTCAGCCGGTACTTTCTTTCTTTTTAAACATTCTTCATCTATTTCATAAACACTATTATGGTCAATCACTAACATATTCCCTCATTTCTGAGTGACACATCTCATCTACAATAAAATTATGCCATCTTCCTCTCTTCAATTCTCTCTATATCATATGCATAAAGCCATCTGCACTCCCATAAGATAGTAAAAAAAATAAGAGACATTTTATGGAAAATGATGCTACATATCTTGAACCTACAATTTTTGATACATTAACTCAAAGCAAAGAACTACAAATGTTAAAAACCGCTGTACCATATATGAAACAATCACAAAAACAACAATTTGCCATATTAATAAAGTATCTGGAGTTACAACGTGCCATGCAAGTCTTCGCACCGGGAACTGCGACTCTTGCCGCCTGCGAACTTCCCGCAGAAGAGAATAACACAATTAACATGTTAAGTGAAATGCGCAAATATGCAAATCCAAAAGAACAAGAATTAATTGATAATTTTACCAATCTTTTTTCCATGCTGACACTCTATTCAGATACAATATAGATTTTCACAAAAAGTAAACAGAAAGGATTTTTATGGACAACAATACTTTATTAAACAATCTTATTGCCGGCAACCCTGCCTTTAACAATATTTCCCAGGAAAAACTGAATTTTTTAATGAATTTTGCAAATGCAAAAAAACCTGCAAGAATGCAGGAAATGATGCCTTTTCTGATGTCTTCAATAAATCAAGCAAAAAAAGAAAATATACAATTTACCTCGTCTGAATCTGATTTATTAATCGAACTCTTAAAACAGAATCTTTCACCCGAAGAATCTCATAAAGTAGATATGATGATGCGCATTATGCGTCCCAAGAACTAAAATTGTTTTCGGGTGGGGCTGCCCACCCGACTGTTTTGTCAGATTCTACTACTCTTCTAAATGATTCTCTCCCCATTTGGCCAATTCGGTAAAAACAGGCAGTAATGCTTTTCCTTTTTCAGTAAGAGAATACTCCACATGAGGCGGTATCTCATTAAACTGCTCACGATGTACAATTCCCAATTCTTCCAGATCACGAAGTGTATTTGTAAGCATTGTATTCGTAATCCGAGGCACCGCCTTTTTTAATTCACCAAAGCGACAGGATGGTTTTTTGCACAATTCATAAATGATATGTGTGCGCCATTTTCCACTGAGTAGTTCTAATGTTCTGCGCATCGGACAGTTATCACTTACTTCTGTTGTTATAACTCTGTTTAAATACTCTTCTGCTATTAATTCTTTTTTCACGCTAATCTCCATTCCGCAAACGCTTTGCATTGGAGCCGGAACAGTTAGTATATTAAAATATACTAAGTATGTTCATTCTGCGTACTTGCGTATTCTATATGTACATAGTATATTTTTTATACTAGCTTTTGTCATCCACGAAAACGGCAGAATGGAGGAAACAACCTATGAAAACAGCAATTATTTACTATTCGAAGCATCACGGAAACACGAAAAAATTATTAGATGCAATTGCAGAAGCAACTGCTAAACACCATGCAAAAATATTAGGCGAATTTGGCTGCTTTGGTTTTAACACCTTTGGTCCGTTTAAACTAATCGGTGGTATTGCAAAAGGACACCCTGATAAAACAGATATTGATAATGTACTTGCTTTCTATAAAGGAATTTAATGTAAAAAAACCGGACACACATCGTAGTTGTCCGGTTTTCCTATTGTATCCATTCAAAAGTACAAATCTACTATCCTACCGCAAAGATTCTGTATCAATTTCAAGCAGTGTATCCAACGGAGACAAACTGCTTCCTTTTCCATCTGTTCCCTCGAAATATTTTTCACTAGCAGATTCAAAAAGTACCACAAGTGAACCATCTACAAATGCTACTTCTTCTGAGCATGGGGGCATTTCTATTTCTAAGGAAGGCTTTGCTAAATTCTGTTCCATAGTCAATAATGAGTCATACATTTTTAAATAAGATGAATTCTTTCGACCATATGAAGTACTAAAATAAACCGTTCCATCTTCATCAAAAGCTACACCTTGTACTTCTTTTGGTATCTGATAGTCCGCCAATGGTATTAATTCTTCTGTACTTTGGTTATACGAATACGACACCATTGTCCCATCAAACATTGTCGAATGAGTTGCCACCCATATACGTTCCCCATAATAAGCGATGCACGAAGGGTTATTTTTTATTCGATATTCAACAGAAATTCCGGAAACATCTACGCAATAATTTGCTCCGGATTCCACAATCTTTTTTACAAAGTTATAGTCAATACGCTCTAATGTCTTGCGTTCAGAATGACAAATCCAAATATTCTCTCCATCATATGTCACACCACCAAGATGGCTATTCACTTTCATTGTAAGAGATACCAGATATTCTCCAGTGTTTCTGTCAAATATCATCAATGTTCCCGGCACTATATCTGACTCTGCATAAGACGTCATCAAAATATATTCCGGTGTAAAACAAAGCCCTTGCATACACTGTGTTGCTTGCGTAATATAGTTATTCAGATAATCATTTTCACGTGTATGTGGCATACCCGGAATAACCAGGTCATCCCAAAAACGATAATTACACTCTGTCAGAAGTTTTTGATATCCATTCTTTGCTTCATCACATGTTGTATAAGAGTACATTTCTACATTACGATAATTATCAATTTCCCTAGTCCATTTTGCAAACAAAACTACCTCAGAAAGCATCGAATTGTTTAATTCGGTTACTTTATGCTTAAAGCCACTATCCGTATACCATCCGGCAAAATTGTATCCCTCTCTCTCCGGTACTCCAAGTGTCATCGGAAAATCACTTTCATAAATAATTGTTTTATTATTTTCGTGATTAATTCCACCGTTTAGTGCGTATACAACAAAAAGACAGGCTCCATCTGTATGTTTCTCTTCTGCATCTTTATCAAAAGACACAAAATAGCCCAACATCTCAGCGATAGTCTGTTCTATTTTTAATTCCACGTCTGCTAAGTGTATTCCGCTTAGCAGACGTGTTATCATGTATGCAATTAGAAAAAATCTACTTCCTGTACACAAGTAAAAACCCTCTTATTCTTCGATATTTTCTAACTTATTCGCTCTACTTTCAATCTCTTTTGCCTGTACGTCAGACGGTGCCTGTTCATATCTGGCAAATTCATAAGAATATGTGCCGTTACCGCCTGTCATAGAACGCAAATCTGTATTATATCCAAACAATTCCATAGTCGGGATATCAGCTACAATTTCCTGATAACCATGTTCAACCGGGTTCATGCCTAATACACGACCACGACGTTTGTTCAAATCTCCCATAACATCGCCTGTATATTTGTCAGGAACTAATACTTTTAAAGAAGCAATCGGCTCAAGAAGTACCGGAGATGCCTCCAAGAATCCCTTCTTAAATGCCTGACGGGCTGCTGTCTTAAATGCCATTTCAGAAGAATCTACCGGATGATAAGAACCATCATAAAGAATAGCCTTAACA
>CAYMTX010000130.1:0-6273 GCA_964393475.1 uncultured Roseburia sp.
ACTTTATAAAGAAATTTTAGAATAAGTACTAGAGTTTTGATGATAAAAAATTCTTTTATTAAAAGAAAAAACAAATTGAGAATTCTCAGAAAATAAGATATAATACTACAAGAGTAACCGTGTACAAAGTGGTAGCCTCCCACCTTTCATACAAAAGAAGGGAGGTGGTGCGAATGGATACATACGAAGTTTTAGACTTGTTATTTACAAGTGCTTTGATGCTCATCGCATTGCTTACCTATTTAGATAGGAACAATAAGCGTAAATAAAAATACCTACCTTTGTACTTTAGCAGGTCTAAGGTAGGCATTTCTCTACTTTGGGAGTCTAACCACTTTTGTGGCGGTTGCTCTTTTTCTATAATCAATGTAGCACAAGTCGTATCTTATTTCAAGAATTAAATTCAAAATTAATAAACAAATTAGGAGAAAATAAACAAATGATTATCACACAGACACCATTTCGTATGTCTTTTTTTGGTGGCGGAACGGATATGGAAGAGTTTTTCAAGGAGTATGGTGGTGCAGTTTTATCTACCACATTTGATAAATACTGCTATGTGAATGTGCGTCACCTGCCACGTTTTTTTGATTATTCATCGGAGTTGATATATTCGAGGATGGAGAGGGTAAAAGAATTAGAGGAAATCTGTCATCCGGCAATCCGTAATGCAATGCAGATGCTTAATATACAGAAAATCCGGCTTTCTTACGAAGCAGATCTGCCGGCACGTTCGGGGCTTGGGACAAGCAGTTCTTTTGCAGTCGGGATGCTGAATGCGTTTTATGCACTGAAAGGGAAATATGCGGATAAAAAGAAACTGGCAGATGAGGCTATTTATCTGGAACGGGTTCTTTGTAAAGAAGCGGGAGGATGGCAGGATCAGATTGCTGCTTCTTATGGTGGAATGAACCGGATTAATTTCGGAGCGAATGGGTATGAAGTGTTGCCGGTAATCATTTCTATGCAGCGAAAACAAGAATTAAACGACCATTTAATGATGTTTTTTACCGGATTTACAAGATTTTCTGCTGAAATACAGAAAGCGAATGAAAGTAGCAGAGCGGATAAGAAGAAACAGCTTTTGGAAATGAAAGGACTGGTGGACGAAGCAGAGCAGGTTTTAGTAAATGAAACAGTAGATTTGAAAGAATTTGGCAGACTTTTGGATTACACCTGGAAGTTAAAACGTCAGACAGGAGCAGCAGTCTCTACAGACAGTATAGATATACTATATGAAAAAGGTATCTGTGCGGGGGCAACCGGAGGAAAGTTACTCGGAGCCGGAGGCGGAGGTTTTCTGGTTTTTTATGTTGAACCGGAATATCAAAAATGTGTCAAAGAGGCAATGAAAGATTTATTATATATCCCTTTTAAATTTGAAAACAGTGGTACGAAGATTATTCATTATTCACCGGAAGAATAGGTACAAAATGGAGGATATGAGAAATATGAAAGCAGTCATTATGGCGGGTGGAAAAGGAACGCGCATTTCATCGGTGGCAAGTGACATACCGAAACCGATGATCCAGATAGATGATAAACCGATTCTGCAGCATCAGATGGAATACTTAAAAAGGCAGAATCTGACGGATATCGTATTAATTATCGGACATTTAGGGGAAGTGATCAAAGATTATTTTGGAGCTGGAGAAGCGTTCGGGGTTCATATTACCTATATTTATGAGAATGTACCTCTGGGAACGGCAGGAGGTCTGTGGTATCTGAAAGAGGAAATACAGGATGATTTTCTGCTTTTGAATGGGGACATTATTTTTGATGTGGATTTTGAGCGTTTTTTTGATTATCACAAACAAACAGGCTGTATTGCAACGATTTTGACGCATCCAAACGGACATCCGTATGACAGTGGACTGATTATGACGAGTCAGAAAAAGGTACAATATTGTAGCGGAGAAGCGTTGGAAGAGAGCGAAGTACAGATTGTAACGGCATGGATTCATAAGGAAGAGAAACGTTCAATTTATAAAAACCGTGTTAATTCCGGTATTCATATTTTATCGCCTGAAATTTTTAAAATGTTCGGAGTACAGCCGGAGAAAAAAGATTTAGACAGAGATATTTTGAAGGAGCTGATACCGGATGGCAGGCTGGCGGCTTATGATTCGCCGGAATATGTAAAAGATATGGGAACACCGGAACGCTATCACGCAGTAGCAGAAGATATGAAAAACGGTGTTGTAGCGGCGAAAAATTTAAGGAATAAGCAGAGGGCAGTTTTCTTAGACCGGGATGGTACGATAAATGTATATAAAGGATTTATCCGCACGACATCGGATATGGAACTGATAGCGGGTGTGGCGGAAGCTATTCGGAAATTGAACGAAAGTCCTTATCTGGTGATTGTAGTGACGAATCAGCCGGTAATCGCCAGAGGAGAATGTACTTGTGAAGAGCTGGAACGGATACATGACAAGTTGGAAACGATTCTTGGCATGGAAGGAGCATATATTGACGGATTATTTTTCTGCCCGCACCATCCGGACTGCGGATTTGAAGGTGAAGTAGCGGAACTTAAGAGAGTGTGTGAATGCCGAAAACCAAAACCGGGATTATTATTGCAAGCTGCCGAACAATACAACATAGATTTGGAGCAGTCATATATGATTGGTGATGACATACGGGATATACAGGCAGGTAATGCCGCAGGATGTAAAAAGTCTTATCTGATAGACGAGACACATAAGTTATCAGACTGGGTAAATGAGATTTTAAATGTAGAGTAAATATGGCAGAGGGAAAGTGAAATGGAACAGAGGATAGAAAAGATACTGAATGAATTATTGGAACGGTATCCGGTTTTACATAACCAAAAAGAAAATATATGGGAAGCCTATCAGTTAATGGAAACTGCCTTTTTGCAGGGGAATAAACTTTTGGTCGCAGGAAATGGCGGCAGTGCTGCAGATGCGGAGCATATTGTGGGAGAACTTATGAAAGGATTTGTGAAAAAAAGACCACTAGATGAAAAAATGCTTTCGGTACTCAGTGAAATCGACGAGAATGAGGGGCGTGAGATTGGAGAAAAGTTGCAGGGCGCACTTCCTGCAATTGCGCTTGTTGAGCAGACAGCACTTTCTACGGCATTTTTGAATGATGTTGACCCGCTTCTGGGGTTTGCACAACAAATTCACGGATACGGAGTGGAAGGTGATGTTTTTATGGGAATATCCACATCCGGAAATTCAAAAAATATTTTGTCAGCATGTACTGTTGCAAAGGCAAAAGGAATAAAAGTTATCGGTTTATCAGGTGGAATAGGCGGTGAATTGAAGAAGAAAGCAGATGTCGCAATTGTGGTGGATGAGAAGGAAACTTATAAAATACAGGAACTGCATCTGCCGATTTATCATGCTCTTTGCCTGATGTTGGAGGAACGTTTTTGGGGAAATGGTTGATTTTAAAAAGTGCAAGAATCTCTGCAACGAGGAATAATTTTTCACATATTCATCTCAGCCAGAGCCTTTTCCACAAGCTCGTTGCTGAGTTCAGTGCATTTCTGCGCAATTTCTTTTGGAATGCCTTCCTTAATCATATTTTTAAAAGTGGAAATGATACCATTATCAAATCCATTCTGAAAAGCTTCATCAATTTCAGGTTTCATGATTTCGGCTAATGCTTTACACATTGTGTTGTCCTCCCTTATTGTTTCAATCGTTTTCTTATTGACAGATGCCACGATTTCCCAGAGGGAATCGGCATAATTTTTCTCATTTAAGAGTGTCAGCTGTTTAGTGTGCCGGATAAGTTCTTCCGCATCATCAACGCTGATTCTGCTGGAAAGTGAGTTGAGCCAGATGTGGTTTTCACGGCTTAGTTCACGGCTGACAATAAGCTGTATAGGAATAAAGCTATCTTTACTTATATAATAAATCCCTGGAGCTTTTTCTTCAATAGAAAATATTCGACAGGGTAAATTTGATTATAAACAGATTTTGTGTTAAAATAATAAAGTATGCTAATTGTATTATATCGTTTTGTATGGATGGAGTATAGGTGATGAACATAGGATTGGATATTGATGGATGTCTTACGGATATTGAAGCTTTTCATTTACGTTATGGTGTACCTTTTTTTTAAAAGAAATTCAATAAAGATATTGCAGATGAATATGGAAAGTCTATCCGTCAGTTGTTTGACTGTACAAGCTGGGAAGAAGCCAGATTTTGGCTGAAGCATATGATTAAGTATACAATCAAAGACCCTGTAAGAGATGGTGCGGCAGAATTTACCAGATGGGCATATGAGAACGGACATCATATTTATATTATTACATTGCGTGCGTTTAGTACGAAGAAAAATGTGATTGGAAAGCTTGCGCGTTGGGCGGTGCTCAGGTGGTTGAAGAAGAGTGGCATTTTGTACGAGGACATTACGTTTTGTGATGAAGACAAGCTTCCGGCATTGCGGAAGTATCATGTCAGCTATATGATAGAAGATGATCCGGATAATATTATGGCAATGCATGATATGACGAAGGTAATCTGTATGAATGCAAAGTGTAATCAGCATTTGACAGAAGAATGTGCCTGCAGATGTGATTCATTTGAAGAGGTCCTTGCATATGTGCGAAGTGATTGGAATCAGATGAATGAGCATAGAAAATCGTTGGTGATATAGTATTACGTCGGTACAGTATTCGTGTGGCAAAAATAGTTGACAAAAATGTTCCATGTGATAAAATAACCATAGTTACAACATAGGAATATTATGGTGTTGATGAGGAGTAGTAAGCGTGAAAGCTATGCAGAGAGTTACCGGATGGTGTGAGGTGACAAGCGGAAACGGCTGAACTCGCCTCGGAGCTCTTTTTTTGAAGCAGTTTCACGGCATATGCTGTTAGAATTTGTGTGTAGGAGAAAGCGTTTATCCGCGTTAAGGAGTTTAAGTGCGTATTTCATAAATTTGTGTCTGAATATAGCAGATATGGATTTTATACGAAAAAGAGTGGTACCACGGAGTTTCAGATACTTCGTCTCTAAGTAACAGAGACGGAGTTTTTTTAATTCATAGGAAAGACCGTGTTTGCTTCAAGCGTGAAAGTGTATGATTTTCTACGAATCAAAAATGTTCCGTAAGGATACGAACTCATTCAAACAAATATAAACAGGAAAAGGAGAATGAAAATGGCAGAACTTTATAATCATAAAGTGATTGAGAAGAAATGGCAGCAATACTGGGAGGAGAATGAGACTTTTAAGACTGATGTATGGGATTTCAGCAAGCCGAAATATTATGCGCTTGATATGTTCCCATATCCATCAGGAGTTGGACTTCATGCAGGACATCCGGAAGGATACACCGCTACGGATATTATGTCTCGAATGAAACGTATGCAGGGCTATAACGTCCTTCATCCGATGGGATATGATTCTTTCGGTCTTCCGGCTGAACAGTATGCAGTTTCTACCGGAAATCATCCAAACGGATTTACACAGGAGAATATTAAGACATTCTCAAAACAGTTGAAGGAATTAGGATTTGATTATGACTGGTCCAAGATGATAGCAACTTCTGACCCGTCTTTTTATAAGTGGACACAATGGATTTTCAAACAGTTATACGAAGCAGGTTATGCAAAATACATTGATATGCCGGTAAACTGGTGTGAAGAATTAGGTACAGTATTATCCAATGATGAAGTCATTGACGGTAAATCAGAGCGTGGCGGATATCCGGTTGTACGTAAGAATATGAAACAGTGGGTAATTGATCAGCCGGCATTCGCAGAGAAATTATTAGAAGGCTTAGATGAGATTGACTGGCCGGTATCTACCAAAGAGATTCAGCGAAACTGGATTGGCAAGAGTACCGGTGTAGAAGTTGATTTTGAAATTGTAGGCGGTGGCTCATTCTCTATTTTCACAACATGTATTGAGACAATTTACGGTATTACATTTATGGTACTTGCTCCGGACGGAGAAATTGTAAAAGGACTTATGGAGCGTGTAGAGAATAAGGAAGAAGTGCAGGCTTATATTGACGAGACATTAAAGAAAAATGATATGGATCGTACTGAATTAAATAAGACCAAATCCGGCTGTCCATTGAAGGGATTGTATGCAATCAATCCGGTAAATGGAAAAGAAGTGCCACTCTTTATCGGTGATTTTGTACTTGCAAGTTATGGAACAGGTGCGGTTATGGCAGTTCCAAGCCATGACCAGCGTGATTTTGAATATGCCGTAGCGCATGGTATCGACATGATTCAGGTTATTGACGGAAGAGATGTTTCTGAGCATGCATTTGAGA
>CAYMTX010000131.1:0-6179 GCA_964393475.1 uncultured Roseburia sp.
TTTTACTGTAAAAATGAAAAACACATGACCACAATTCCGAGAATTACCAGAATTACACCGGTAGCACGGTTTAAGGTTTTCGGTGTTGCTTTATTTGCAAAATGGGCGGCGATTCTTGCCCAAAGCAGTGTGAATACAACACAGAGAATGAATACTGTCCAGTCCGGTGCGCCGCCGATAGCGAAGTGTGATACAGCACCGGTAAGTGCGGTAAATGCCATGATGAAAACACTTGTTCCAACTGCGGTCTTTAATTCGTAACCGAGTACAGAGGTCAGAATCAGTAACATCATCATGCCGCCACCGGCTCCGACGAAGCCACAGATAAAGCCAATTAGCATACCGCAAAGAAGAGACTGGATGGCGTGCGCCGCCGATAGCGAAGTGTGATACAGCACCGGTAAGTGCGGTAAATGCCATGATGAAAACACTTGTTCCAACTGCGGTCTTTAATTCGTAACCGAGTACAGAGGTCAGAATCAGTAACATCATCATGCCGCCACCGGCTCCGACGAAGCCACAGATAAAGCCAATTAGCATACCGCAAAGAAGAGACTGGATGGCGCGCTTTTTGGCGGAGACACCCTGCATAGCTTCTTTCGTAGTCATAACCGGTTTGACGATAAACTTAATTCCAAGAAGGAAGGTCATAAATACAGAGAAGTTTCCCATAGTGCGTGATGGAACGAGGCTTGATACATAGCTTCCTACGACAGTGAAAGCCAGTACACTTCCCATCATGATAAGACCATTTTTGATGTCAATATTTTTATTTTTTGCATAGACATAAGCAGATACGGCACTGGCGAGGACATCAGAAGATAAAGCAATACCTACTGCCATATAAGGATCCATATCCAAAAAAGTAATCAGCATAGGACTAATCACTGCTGCCGCGCTCATACCGGCAAAACCCGTACCAAGACCGGCACCCATGCCGGCAAAAAATGTCACAAGAATAATAATAAAAAGCTGCATATTAAATTTCTCCCTTCAGAATGTTGTCCATATTTTGTTCCATTGTTTCGATGATGTGAAAAAAGATTTTTCTACTCTGCTCATCGGTGTTTTCTAAGAGCCGTTTTCTGAAAAGCTCCTGAACGGCGCGCCCCTTTTCGATAATACTTTCGGCTTTCCCGGTGCAAAACAGTAATGTTTTCCGGCGGTCATCCGGCGCACTTTTACGTTCCAGATATCCCTCCTGTACCAGCTTGTCTACATTTACAGAAACCAGATTTGCTTTCAGTCTTCGGATTTCTACTACATCCCGTGCAGTCTGATACTGCGGATTGTTGGCGAAAAACATAAGAATATCAAACGCTGTCTGCGGCAGTTTAATCTGCTGGCACAGAGGTTTGCACATGGCATTGTATGCCAGATTAAACTTCTGGGCAAATTCAAAATTCATAGTCATAGATACGATACCTCCATTTATAAATAATACAAAAATGAAATGTTACAAATACTACAAAATGAAATACTACAAAATGAAATACTACAAAATGAAATACTATAAAATGAAATACTATAAAATGAAATGCTGCAAAATGAAATATTGCAAATAATACAAAAGTGAAATATTCAAATTTGAAGTAATATAAAGAATATTATATAGGGAAAAAGAGGAAAGTCAATATTTTTTTGAAAGGACTATCTTTACGGTGTAAATTTGTGCTACAATGTACATAAGTCTATAAAATACATCGTGATGAAATGTGAAAGGAACACATTATGAAAATATGTAATGATTCCGGACAAGCAGAACAATTGAAAAAAGAACTGTTAGAATGCCGAAAAAAAGATTTCAGTATGGTACTTGATATATGCCTGGTACTTGAGGAATATGCGCTTCGGACAGATGATCAGGGGTTATTGGGATTTGTCTATTTTTACAGAGGAGAAGCGTACTATGTTTTGAATGAAATAGATGCGATGTTTAAAAGTATGGCGAAGTCCATGCCATATCTGGGAGAGACAGGACAGTGGGATTTGTTAACCAGAGCATACAATTTAATGGCGATTATCTCGATTAATAAAGGGCATGCACCGGTTGCATTAGATTACTATCTGACTGCACTGAAATCTGCAGAAGAGCATGGTGTTGATTCAGTCATTTATAGTATACATATTAATCTTGGCTATTTATACATGCAGAATGATATTTTTGATGAAGCACAGTATCATTTTGATGAGGCTTATGAGATTTACGATAAAAGCCCGGAGAAAGAGGCACAAAGTGGCAAGCTGAATATGATTTATACCAATCTTGTAACCTGTTATATGCTTCGCGGAGACATGGAAAATGCTAAAAAATATATGGAAAGTTTGATGACGGAATGCAAACCACATTTTAATAACATGGATTATGTTTACGTGGGTTGTATGGCGGCCAGGTATTATCAGTTGTGCGGTGAATACGAGCAGAGAGATGAGACAATCAGCGATATTATAAATCGACTTGGGGAACAACTTCCGATTCTTGACCTTTTTGATGATTTGTATTCGTTGTGTGAACTTGCATTAGAAATTGAGAATTTTGATGTATTTACCGTAATTGTGAAAATATTGGAACCGGTCATCGAACATAATGGCATGTCCAATCTGCAACGTAAAGTATTAAGTATTCAGATTAAGTATTATGAACTGGTTGGAGATGAAACCAGCTATTTTCACGCTGTGTCACGCTTTTATAAGTTAGTCACAAGTATGGAAAAAGAGAGTCATGTCATGATAGCGAATATGATGCATGTTCGGACTGCATTGGAACATGCACAGGAAAGTAAACGGCAAATAGAAGAGATGAATGCTCTTTTGATGAAGAAATCCGAAACAGATTCGCTTACCGGACTTGCAAACCGTTACCGCATGATGGATATGTTCCAATTAATGTCAGAAGAATGTAGAAGAGAACAGAGACTTTTGACGGTTGAAATTATAGATATTGATTATTTTAAGGAATATAATGATAATTACGGACATCAGGCAGGAGATGAATGTATCAAAAAAGTAGCGGAAGTTATTAAGGCAATGCAGAATGAACGTGTATTTGGTGTTCGCTACGGAGGCGATGAATTTATCATCCTATACTGTGGAATGGAAGAAAGTGAAGTGCTCGCGCAGGCAAAGAAGCTTAGACAAGATATTAAGGAACTTCTAATTGTACACGAGCATTCCAAAGTGGCTTCGACGGTTACGATTTCACAAGGAATCTGTATGGCGATTCCTTGTAAAGAAGACGAAGGTCTTGATTTTCTGCATGTGGCTGATGAGTATTTGTATCATGTTAAGAGGCAGGAGAGAGGGAATATCTGCATAGGTGATATGGAGAAAAATTGGCACATTTTATCAGAAGATAAAGAGTATTTTTAAACATTCTTCTATGAATAACAAAGATGCTGTATCGTACAAGCTTTTTTGAAATCTACACTAATTAGTATGGAATTTGCCGGTGTATGTCTTTAGTAGTATGAGTGCCACTACTGCCATAATAATCTGGCTTGCTATCAATCCGTACAGATATGCGGATATTCCAAGGTATGGAATGCCAAAATATACGAAAAGAATCCGCACACTGCATCCGGAGAGTCCGATGAAAAACGTAGCTTTCGGATAGCCAAGACCGTTTAAAATACTGTTTAATGTTCCGGTGAGATAGAGGAAAGGGCAAATCCAGCTAAGGGTACGGATAAAAGTGCCTGCCAGTGCATTTTGAAAAATAATATTTCCGATAAAAGAGCCACTCAGTAGAAATGCTGCACATGCAGCAAAGCCAAGCATGAGACAGGCTGTAATCGTCTGGCGTATGGCTTTTTGAATAGCTACATGGTTGTGTGTTGCCTGCGCTTCGGAAATGGTCGGAAGCAAGATGACCGAAACGGAGTTTGTGATGACGGAAGGGAACATAATTACGGCAAGAGACATTCCGGTGAGCACACCAAATACGCTTAATGCTTCTGTCTGGGTATAGCCGAAAATACGCAGACGACTTGGAATAAGTACATTTTCAACGCTACCGAACAGATTCATGACTAGTCGGGTGGCGGTAAGCGGAATTGCCATAGAAAGTAATTCCCTGCCATAGGAAAGCTTTGGCAGAAAGGGAATTTGTATACCGGAAAAACTAACGGATATCAGCATGCCTGCAAGCTCACCGAATACCAGACCGGTAACAGCAAGGGAAATGGTGATATTTTTACCCTGGCTTTGTAAAATTTGATTCATTAAATAAACGCTGCCTACCCGTACTAACTGTTCTGCCAGTTGGGAGAATGCTGGTATGGCAGTCTTTTTTTTTGCATAGAAATAGCCGTTTAGACAAGCATGAATGCAGGCAGGCACATAGGAAAAAGAGATGATTCTTAAGAGCGATGCACATCTTGGTTCGCCTAAGCATATATTAGCAATGAAATCCGCATAGGTAAAAAGAAGCATTCCCACTATGAGAGAAAGTACAACGGAAAGAAAAAGTCCGATTTGCAGATAGGATTTTGCTTCTGAGGATTTATTCATTCCGAAGGCTTTTGAGGCATAACGGGAAATGGCAGTCTGAATACCTGCGGAAGTCAAGGAAAAACAGATGCCGGTAATTGGGAAAATTAACTGATAGATGCCAATAGCTTCCGCACCAACTTCGCGGGAGAGGAATATTTTATAGAAAAAGCCAATAAAGCGTGTAAGTACGCCGACGACGGTCAAAAGTGCGGCACCGCCTAAAATAGGATGTTTTTGTATTTTTTCTTTCAAGAGAACCTCGGTGCAATCGGTTTATCAGTTCAATATATGTGAAGGATGTGAAAAAAATGAATCAAGAGATTTATTTAGATAACGCGGCAACAACAAGAATAGCAGATGCGGTGAAAGCAGAAATGGAACCGTACTTAAGTGAAAAGTATGGAAATGCCTCAACTTCTTATAAGATTGGCACTGCGTCAAAGGAGGCGATTGAAAAAGCACGAGAAATCATAGCAGAAACCCTGCACGCAAAGCCGGAAGAGATTTTTTTTACATCCGGTGGTTCAGAGTCTGATAACTGGGCGATTAAAGGCGTAGCAGGGGTAAGAAAACAGGCGGGACGGCATATCATTACAAGTACAATTGAACATCATGCGGTTTTAAATTCTTGTGAATATTTGGAAAAACTGGGGTATCAGGTGACGTATTTAAAACCGGACAGATATGGTGTGATTACTCCGGAGACTGTGCGGGAAGTGATTCGACCTGATACAACATTAATTACGATTATGACCGGAAATAACGAGGTGGGAACGGTAGAGCCAATTGCGCAGATTGGCAGAATTGCCAGAGAACATCAGATTGTTTTTCATACGGATGCAGTGCAGGCATATGCACAGATTCCACTTTCTATGGCACAACTTCCGATTGATTTGCTAAGTGCCAGCTCACATAAATTTCACGGACCAAAAGGCGTGGGTTTTTTGTATGTGAGAGAAGGTGTAGAGGTGCCGTCTTTCATTCATGGAGGCGGTCAGGAGCGCGGAAAACGTGCCGGAACAGAAAATGTGGCAGGAATTGTCGGTATGGGAAAAGCTGCAGAGCTTGCACATGAGAGTATGCGACGACGTGTACAGAAGGAAATCATGTTGCGAAATTATATGATAGAACGTGTGTTGCATGAAATTCCTAATGCAAGGCTGAATGGACATTATTCGATGAGGTTGCCGGGGAATGCTAATTTTAGTTTTAAAGGAATTGAAGGTGGTTCACTGCTCCAGTTATTAGAAGAAGATGGTATCTGTGCATCAGGAGGTTCGGCATGTAACACAGGTGAAAGCAGGATTTCTTATGTGATAGCAGAACTAGGTGTGCCGGAGGATTATGCACCGGGAACAGTTCGTCTGACATTGTGTGGGAATACGACAAAAGCGGAGGTGGATGCAGCCGTTGCATCGTTGAAGCGGAATGTAGCGAAGCTGACATTATAATGTGTGAAAAATCATAGTTCTAAAATTAAGTATATTCACACTAAAGCATACTGCCGGTTGTATAGTTTACTTTTTATGGCAGCACAGATTTTTGGTTATAGTATCAAAAAACTTGAAATACTACTTTGTCGTCTGACAGAAATGTGATTTTTTATGTCCGCTAAAGGTTGAAGCAAATTTCGGCTTCTGTCTGTATAATCACGAACTGCTTTTAGTGGCTTGTTTAGTGTTCCTTAC
>CAYMTX010000132.1:0-6176 GCA_964393475.1 uncultured Roseburia sp.
GTCCATAGCCTTCATATGTACAATATTCATAATTTACTGAGTTACCTTCTCCGGCAGCTTTCTTAATACCACGTTCAATCGTATCGTTTGGCATGTTGTTTGATTTTGCTTTTGCGATAACCTGGGCTAATTTGTAATTATTAGCCGGGTCCGGACCACCTTCTTTTACAGCAACTGCAATTTCACGACCTATAATGGTAAAAATCTTTCCTTTTGCCGCATCATTTTTTTCTTTTTTATGCTTGATATTAGCAAATTTTGAATGTCCTGACATAATTTTTCTCCTTAACTCTCTTACATTTTATTATACTATTATTTCGTCACTCTGACAAGAATCCTCTGAATTCTTTCCCGATTTTTCCTGCACTTTCGTAACTTTTACACACTTAATCATTTTATTTTCTACAGATAAAACCTCAAATTCATATCCAAAGGCTTCTGTAGTAATATGCTCGTCCTCACTTGGAATACGATGTATCAAAGATATCAGCAAACCATTCAATGTTTCGAAATCATCCTCTTCCGGGAAAGTAATATCCAATACCTTAAGAGCATCCTCTACCGGTGTCATACCATCCATAAGAAAACTTCCATCTGCAAAATGTTCTATCATCTGTGTTTCTTCGTCGTGCTCATCTTCGATATTTCCCACAATTTCCTCTACGATATCTTCCATTGCTACAATACCCGATGTCTGTCCGTACTCATCAATAACAATCATTAAATGATTCTTTTCTGACTGCATGTTTGCAAACAACGTATTAATATTTCGAGTCTCCGGAATAAACTTCGCACTACGGATTAAGTCATCGATATCTTTCACAGCTTGTTCATAAATCGACTCTTCACGACACAATTTCAGCATTTCTTTGATATGTAAAATACCAATAATATTATCCAAATCGTCTTCATATACGGGATATCTGGAATAATTATTTTCCGTCACAAATTCAAGTACCTCTAGAAATGTACTATTTCCATCAATAGCAAGAATATTCTTACGGTGTGTCATAATATCCTTAGCTTCCTTGTCGCCAAACTCAAAGATATTCTGAATCATTTCAGCTTCACTCGCCAACAAGACACCTTGTTCATGCCCCTCATTGACCATGGAAATAATCTCTTCTTCAGTCACATCTTCTAAATCTTTAAAAATCACTACTCCAAACAACTTGGAAAACAACTTTGAAACCATTCGTTTCAAGCGCATCATTCCTGTCCCGGGACTACCGCTGTCATCCATAATAATAAACTCTCCTTTTTCTTTTTGTAATTTTTAATATAAAACCTTTAAATAATACCATCCAAAAGCATATTCGTCAAGTTAGCTCCATTATGTAATAAGTTCTAAGCTGATTTCCAATGCTTTATCAACTTTATCAAGTATCTGTGGGTCTAAGTGACATACTTTATCCTTTAAGCGTTTTTTATCAATCGTTCGAAGCTGTTCCAGCAACACAACCGAATCTTTCACCAAATCATATTTCCGGCAATCTAACTCCACATGTGTCGGCAACTTCGCCTTATGCATCTGAGATGTTATCGCTGCACAAATCACCGTTGGACTATGTCTGTTTCCAACATCATTTTGTATAATCAAAACCGGTCTGACACCCCCTTGTTCTGAGCCGATTACCGGTCTTAAATCCGCATAAAAAATGTCTCCACGTCGAATCATCATAATCTGATACACTCCTAAAAAATATTATCTATCGATAGTATTTCCGATTTTCGCGGGAGTATACAAGATATGTGAATATTTCTTCAGAAAACAATTGTACTCTTCTATTTTTTATTCTGAAAAATAATCTCTGCTTCCGATTTCTTCGCCATTCTTATAAAAGACTCTCGGTATGCGCTTTCCCAAATCACAGGCAAATTCATAGTTAAAACGACCGGAAAGCTCCCCAATTTCTTCCATTGTAATCTCAAATTCTCCATCTTTTCCAATCAGGGTCACTTTATCTCCGACTACTACATTCGGAATCTCTGTCACATCCACCATGAACTGATCCATACAAACTCTTCCGATAACCGGTGCTTTCTTTCCATGAATCAAAACATAGCCCTTATTAGACAATCCGCGGCAATATCCGTCTCCGTATCCGACCGGAATTGTAGCAACAACTGTATCCTTCTCTGTCACATATGTACCGCCATAACTGACAGCACGCCCTGCTTCTAACGTTTTTACATATGCAACATGTGAAATCAATGTCATTGCCGGTTTAAGCTGTACACGCTCATGATTCACCTCTGCTGATGGCCACATTCCATATAAAATAACTCCGGCACGCACCAAATCCATATTAGCCTCCGAAAACTCTACAATACCTGCACTGTTTGAGCAATGCTTCAGCGGAATATGAATACCTCTTTTTTCAAGCATTTCAATCATCTGTCTAAATAGTTGCATCTGCCTTTGCGTATTAGCTCTATCTGTCTCATCTGCCCTCGAAAAATGCGTAAAAATACCTTCTACTATAATATTCGGCAGGCCTGCAATCTGTTCCATCTCCAAAGCAGATTCTTCCGTCACCTGATATCCGATACGTCCCATACCTGTATCTACTGCCAGATGAATCTTACAATTTTTATCTGCTACTATTGCTGCTTTTGACAAATCTCTCGCCATATCAATAGTAAATACCGCCGGCGCAATATCATATTTCACCACATCATAATAGTGTTCACGGAATACATATCCTAATATAAGGATTGGCTTCTTCATGCCTTTTTTACGAAGAATAATCCCTTCCTCCACCGTAGCCACACCATAGCCGTAAATATAATCTAAATGCTCTAATTCTTCGGCAATCTCAACTGCACCATGACCATACCTGTATCTACTGCCAGATGAATCTTACAATTTTTATCTGCTACTATTGCTGCTTTTGACAAATCTCTCGCCATATCAATAGTAAATACCGCCGGCGCAATATCATATTTCACCACATCATAATAGTGTTCACGGAATACATATCCTAATATAAGGATTGGCTTCTTCATGCCTTTTTTACGAAGAATAATCCCTTCCTCCACCGTAGCCACACCATAGCCGTAAATATAATCTAAATGCTCTAATTCTTCGGCAATCTCAACTGCACCATGACCATAACCATCTGTCTTAATTACCGCCATTATCTTGCTGTCGGCATCTATATTCTGATGAATCGACTCTGCATTAAATAAAACAGCATCTAAGTCAATATGTGCACAAACTCTACTATGTCTCTCCATAATTTATCAATGAACCTTTCGTCAAATGTTCTTTGTTACATTCTCGCTATTTATAATATGCTATTCTTTCATTCCATGCAACCTAAAATCCTGCGGATTCCCCGAATTAAATCAGACGCCACAAGTCCGGCCTTGCCAATCTCCTTTGCCATACAGTCACCTGCAGCACCATGAAGATATACCGCCAAAGGAGCCGCCTCTTCACTACTATAACCTTGAGCCATAAAAGAACCGATAATACCGGCAAGCACATCACCGCTTCCGGCTGTGGCCATACCTGCATTTCCTGACAAATTCACATAAGTCATCCCATAAGGAATACTTGTAATTGTACGTTCATCCTTCAATACACAAGTTACATTATAAGTATTTGCAAAATCCTTTGCAGTGTCTAATAATCTCGTCTGTAAAAAAGCCACACTATCCCCCGTCAACCGGCTCATTTCACCCAAATGCGGAGTAACAACCATCTCTGTGTGCGGTTTTCTTAAAACACTTACATCCTTCGCCACCAAATTTAATGCATCTGCATCCATAACAACAGGCACACTAGCACAGTTTAGAACCTGTTTTAAAATCGTTTCGGCTACTTCTCCGGTTCCGATTCCGGGTCCAATCAATACTACATCTGCCCACTGCAACGTTTCTTTTATGATTTCGGCATCCGCTTTTTTCGCAGAATAAGTTGTTAAAATTGCTTCCGGCAATGCCGTTTGCACAATTATCCGGTTCTCTTCCGGTGTCAGAATACGTACCAGTCCACAACCGGAGGAATAAGCACTTTTTCCGGCCAAAATAGCCGCCCCAGCCATATTAACGTTGCCCGCTATAATCAACAACTTTCCAAAAGTTCCTTTATTCGAATGCGATGGCCGCATTGCAAGCTTGTTTAAATCTACCATTTCTAATGCTGCAACTGCCGGTTTACGCTCCAGGAAGCTTCTCGCTGTAATTCCGATTTCTTTTAAAATCACTTTTCCTGCAACCGTATTTCCCGGCCACAAATGCAAGCCAACCTTATCAAATGCAAAAGTAATCGTTTTATCTGCACAAAAAGCAACCCCTAAAACTGCGCCATCGTCTGCCGACACACCGGAAGGAATATCAATAGCCACTTTATATCCGGATAATTCATTTAATTTCTCTATAGTACTTTTGTAGACTCCCTCTATTTTTCTTGTCAATCCAACACCAAAAATTGCATCTATCACCAATCGGTAATTTCTGTCTTTTGGAATTTCTTTATAAATAGGCACATTGTACGCACTTAAAATTTCCTGTTGTTTCCTATTCTGTTCTGTTGCTTTCTTCTCATCACCCAAAAGCACAACATCTACTGAATATTCTTTCAAAAATAGAATTCTGGCAATTGCAAGACCGTCACCGCCATTATTGCCTGTTCCACAGACAATCAGAACCGGTTCCTTTTGATTAACAAGTTTTTCAATCTCCTCACATGCCGCAAGTGCCGCCTGCTCCATCAAAAGCAGCGAAGAAACTCCAAAAATTTCACTCGTATTGTTATCATATCGGCGCATTTCCTGACTATTTACTAAGTATTTCATATTTTTCCCTCAGATATTGTTTTATTTTCCACGAAAAATTATCCTTTTCATATATTAATACAACAAGGTCTTTCCTATGAATGAATAAAAGACGAACTAATTCCCTCGGAACTAATTCGCCTTTCCCTTCTTATTTCTCTTGATTTTTCACAATATTATATGACAACTGCATCAAGCTGTCCGAAAGGTGTACATTCTCGACAACCACATCTTTATCTGTCAAATCTAAATCTACATGTGCAAAGTTCCATATAGCACGAATTCCCAAGTCCACTACACGGTTGGCAATTGCATCCGCTTTTGACTTCGGCATAGTGAGTGCGGCTATATCTACGTGATTCTCCTTACAATATTCTTCAAGTTCCTCTAACATATAAATTCTAATCCCACGCACAGTCACACCAGCCAAAGCCGGATTCACATCAAACATAGCCGTAATTTTAAATCCAAGCTTTTCGAATTTGGCATAATTTGTTAAAGCCTGTCCCAAATTACCTGCACCAATCACAATAATATTATGTGTCCGGTTAAGACCAAGAATCTTGCCAATCTCTTCGTATAAATACTTTACATTATATCCATATCCCTGTTGGCCAAATCCGCCGAAATTATTCAAATCCTGACGAATCTGAGATGCTGTAACCTGCATTTTCTTACTCAAATCACCCGAAGAAATACGTTCAACCCCCTCTTCCATTAACTCTCCGAGATAACGGTAGTATCTTGGCATTCTCCGAATAACTGCCTGAGAGATTTCTTTCTGTCCCATATTCCGCCTCCTAATAATCACCAATTAAGATAATTATATTTCTTTGTGAAGAATCTGTCAATGTTAGATTCTCTTTCTAGGCATCTAATTCTATCGAAAGGTTCTCCCAATTTTCCATACACAATTCCAATTCCGCCTCATATTCTGCACGTTTTGCTGCTAAGTCATTCAGCTTCGCTGAATTCACTGCATTTTCCGGCTTTGCACAATCATCATCGATTTTCATAATCAGTTCTTCTAACTCTTCGATGCGTTTTTCAGTCTTCTTCAAATCATTTTCCAGTTTACGAATTCTGGCCTGTTCCGCTTTTTGTGCCTGCCAATCTAATTTCTGTTCAGACATCGCCGAAGAAATTACCACCTGTGTCTCTTCCTGCTTTTTCATGTAAACCTGTGTCAACTGTTCACGTTTTTCTAAATAATAATCATAGTTACCAATATAATTAATAATGGTCTCACCCGTTAGTTCTAACACACGGGTTGCTGTCTGATTGATAAAATAACGGTCATGTGATACAAAAAACACTGTTCCCGTATACTTTTTCAAAGCATCTTCTAAAATTTCCTTTGAGGTGATATCCAAATGGTTAGTCGGCTCATCA
>CAYMTX010000133.1:0-6074 GCA_964393475.1 uncultured Roseburia sp.
ATGTACGACTGAATAGAGAAATGCTTAAAGACATCCTGCAGGATGAGTATGAAGTTGAATTGCTGCAGAATGGGGAAGAAGCAATTAACCGGATTGCAGAACGGAGTGACGATATTTCTGCTATTTTATTGGATTTATATATGCCGGTAAAAGATGGCTTCTTTGTAATCGGAGAACTGAGAAAAAGAAAACTTATGGACCAAATACCGGTTTTGGTTATTTCCAGTGAGCGCTCTGTGGCAATTGAAAAACAGTGTTTTAATTTTGGTGTAAGCGAATTTATTCATAAGCCTTTTGACCCAATTTTGATAAAAACACGTATTAAGAATATTATCAGACTGTTTTCTTATAAGAATAGCCTGGAAAGTCGTATAAAGGAGCAGACTGAAACGATGCGGCGCCAGTATATGATTTTGAAAGAACAGGCAAAGAAGCTGGAAGAAAGTAACGAGAAAATCATTGAGATTTTAGGTACGGTAGTAGAAAGCCGTAACTTAGAAAGCGGCGAACATATTAAAAGGGTAAAAGGCCTGACACGAATACTGGCTTTACAGGTAATGCAGGATTGCCCGGAATATGAATTGGATGAAATGAAAGTGGAAGCAATTGTGGCGGCCAGTTCGTTGCATGATGTCGGGAAAATCTGCATTCCGGATCATATCCTATTAAAACCGGGAAGACTGACAGAAGAAGAGTTCATCATTATGAAATCGCATACGTTAAAAGGTTGTGAGATTTTAGATAAAATTGAAGGTATCTGGGATGAGGAGTACAAAGAGATGAGCTACGAAATTTGCCGTTATCATCACGAACGTTATGATGGGCGTGGTTATCCGGATAAATTAGTAGGTGATGAAATCCCGATTTCGGCACAGATAGTATCTGTTGCTGACGTTTATGATGCCTTGGTCTGTGAACGTGTATATAAGAAGGCGTTTCCAAAGAGTATTGCGTTCCATATGATTATGAATGGTGACTGTGGAATTTTTTCACCGAAGTTATTAGCTTGTTTTCAAAAAGTGCGAAGTGAATGGGAAGAAGTGGCATTAAGCAGACAGTAAGTCTTAAAAAAGAATAAAAAAACAGGTGTCAAGTATTTTTTCTTTACTGTAAAGAAAAAATACTTGACACCTGTTTTGCATTATGTTAATATGTCACTTGGTGTAAATACGTTGAGTATTGAAAACACGGAGAGTTTCATGGAAGAGAAGATTGAACAGGCATATCTCTATGACTTTTATGGAGAGCTTTTAAATGAACATCAGAGACATATTTTTGAAGATTATATCTTTAATGATTTATCTCTTGGTGAGATTGCAAATGAAGAGGGAATTAGCCGACAGGGTGTGCATGATATGATAAAGCGATGCACAAAGACTTTGGAAGGGTATGAAGCGAAGCTGCATTTAATCGAGAAGTTTCAAGCGGTAAAAGCGAAAGTAGAACAGATTCATGCTTTGACGAAAGAATTTCATGAGAATCATAACGAAGCAGTAATCGAAGAAATGGAACAGATTTCAAATCAGATATTAGAGGAGTTATAAAATGGCATTTGACAGTTTGTCAGAAAAACTTCAAAACGTGTTCAAAAGCCTGCGAAGCAAAGGGCTTCTTACAGAAGAAGATGTAAAGGCCGCTTTAAAGGAAGTAAAAATGGCACTTCTTGAGGCTGATGTTAACTTCAAAGTGGTAAAGCAGTTTGTGAAGGACGTGGAGAACCGTGCAATCGGTCAGGACGTTATGACGGGCTTAAATCCGGGACAAATGGTTATCAAGATTGTTAATGAAGAAATGGTTAAGTTGATGGGCTCTGAGACTACAGAGATTAAACTGCAACCCGGCAAGTCGTTAACAGTTATTATGATGGCTGGTCTTCAGGGTGCAGGTAAGACTACCACAGCAGCTAAGATTGCAGGAAAGTTCAAGCAAAAAGGTAAGAAAGTACTTCTTACAGCTTGTGACGTATATCGACCGGCTGCCATTGAACAGTTGCAGATTAACGGACAAAAGCAAGGCGTAGAAGTTTTTGCAATGGGTGATAAGAATAAACCGGTAGATATTGCGAAAGCAGCCATTGAACATGCACGTAAGAATGAATTTAACATTGTTATCATCGATACTGCTGGTCGTCTTCACATCGATGAAGATATGATGGCAGAATTGATTGAGATAAAAGAGAATATTGAGATTCATCAGACCATATTGGTGGTAGATGCCATGACCGGTCAGGATGCGGTAAATGTAGCATCCATGTTTGATGAGAAAATCGGATTAGACGGCGTAGTGTTAACGAAGCTGGATGGTGACACCAGAGGTGGTGCGGCACTTTCTATCCGTGCAGTAACCGGTAAGCCAATCCTATATATCGGTATGGGTGAGAAACTTTCCGATTTGGAACAGTTTTATCCGGAACGTATGGCTTCCAGAATCTTAGGAATGGGCGATGTCTTGTCTTTGATTGAGAAAGCACAGGAAGAAATCGATGTGGAAGCAGCCAAATCCATTGAGCAGAAAATGCGTAAGAACGAGTTTGATTTTGAGATGTTTTTAGAGTCTTTTAGTCAAATGAAAAAAATGGGTGGTCTGTCAAGTATTATGGGAATGATGCCGGGGATGGGCATAGGCGCAGGAAAAATGCCTGACATTGACGAAGCGGAAGCTGAGAAGAATATGAAGCGTACCGAAGCGATTATTCTTTCTATGACACCACAGGAGAGAAAAAATCCTTCTCTTATGAATCCAAGCAGAAAACGCCGTATTGCGCAGGGCGCGGGTGTAGATATCGCAGAAGTAAACCGTTTGGTAAAACAAGTAGAGCAGATGAAGAAAATGATGAAACAGATGCCTGGTTTAATGAAGCGCGGTCGACGCGGTGGATTTGGAAGATTTCCATTTTAAGGTTAAAATCGTGTAGCACACGTTTTTTAATAAATACTATTTAACAATTGCTCGGAGCAATACTTTGCATTTTTGTAAAGCGCATATAAAGCGATATAAGAAGAAACTGAGCAGATACAATTTTTTAATTTCAGGAGGAAAATGAAATGGCAGTAAAGATTAGATTAAGAAGAATGGGACAGAAGAAAGCACCTTTCTACAGAATTATCGTAGCAGATTCTCGTTCACCACGTGATGGCAGATGTATCGATGAAATCGGCACATACGATCCAACAAAGAACCCAACAGAGTACAACGTAGATGCTGAAGCAGCTAAAAAATGGTTAAACAATGGTGCACAGCCTACAGAAACAGTTGCTCGTATCTTCAAAAACGCTGGTATCGAAAAATAATTTAGTGAGGTGTGACTAATGAGAGAATTAGTAGAAGTAATCGCTAAGTCATTAGTTGATTATCCGGATGAAGTAGTTGTTACCCAGAATGAGACAGAAAAAGCAATCGTAATTGAATTACGTGTAGCTCAGTCTGACATGGGTAAAGTAATTGGCAAACAGGGTCGTATTGCAAAAGCAATCCGTGCTGTAGTAAAAGCAGCTGCCTCAAAAGTTGAGAAAAAAGTTATTGTAGAAATTATGCAATGATAAAAAGTGAAAAGCTATCTCCGCTGGGGATAGCTTTTTTGAAAATGGAGGGAATGCATGGAGCAGAGATTTAAAGTAGGAGTAATTACTTCAACACATGGTGTAAGGGGCGAAGTGAAAGTGTTCCCAACCACCGATGATGCATCCAGATTTAAAAAATTAAAACAAGTTATCTTAGATACCGGCAAAGAGGATGTAGAACTTGAAGTTACCGGCGTGAAGTTTTTTAAGAACATGGTAATTTTGAAATTCAAGGGCATTGATGATATGGATACGGCTAATAAGTATCGCCAGAAGAATTTATATGTAACTAGAGAAAATGCAGTGAAATTAGCAAAAAATGAGTATTTTATCGCAGATTTGATAGGATTGAAAGTAACTTCTGATGAAGGAGAAGACTTAGGTGTAATCGAGGACGTATTACAGACAGGTGCTAATGATGTGTACGTTATCAAACATGAAGGAACAGATGAAATCTTACTTCCGGCTATCAGAGATTGCGTAAAAGAAGTTGATATAGAAGCAGGAAACATGGTAGTGCATTTGCTGCCGGGGCTGCGTGATTTGAATGTGTAATACGAAAATTTTTTTGTAAACTTATTGGGATAGAAGCACAGTGAGGAAATGGGTATGAATTTTCATATTTTAACGTTATTTCCAGAGATGGTAATGCAGGGACTTTCTACGAGTATCATAGGAAAGGCCAGAGAAAAAGGTTTGATTTCTATTGAGGCTATTAATATTCGTGATTTTACCCTTGATAAGCATAAGAAAGTAGATGATTATCCATATGGAGGCGGTGCCGGTATGCTGATGCAGGCACAACCGGTATATGATGCATGGAAATCAGTTGCCGATAAAGTGGGTAAAAAACCGAGGACGGTATATCTGACACCACAGGGTGGGACTTTTTCACAACCGATGGCGAAAGAATTGGCATTGGAAGAGGATTTGGTATTACTTTGTGGACATTATGAAGGCATTGATGAGCGTGTGCTGGAAGAAATCGTGACCGATTACATGTCAATCGGCGATTATGTATTGACCGGTGGCGAGTTGCCGGCTATGGTCATGGTGGATGCAATTTCCCGTATGGTTCCGGGGGTTTTGACAAATGAAGAATCGGGGGCTACGGAATCTTTTGAAGGGAATTTATTAGAGTATCCGCAGTACAGCCGACCGGAAGTGTGGATGGGCAAGGAAGTACCGAAAGTGCTTTTATCAGGAAATCAGAGGAATATCCGTGCATGGCGTAAAGAAGCAGCAGTTATCCGGACTAAGGAACGGCGGCCGGATATGTATGCTAAGTATGAGGTGTTGGACAAATGCCGTCAAGAAATGATGAAGCAGAAACTTCATCATATGGACATGATTGAGTTGATTTGCAGAGGCAATGCAGAACTGGTCTATGCAGACGGAGGAACGATTTGTCTTTATGATATTGTAAGCGGTATTTATTTTCATACCACGGATGATGTGACAAAGGGTCGCATTGGTATGGAACAAATAAAAGAATACGCGGTTACGCGTGGTGGAATGGATACATTGGAATGTATTGCATTGCATCAGGAATATATGTGTGAGGTGGCTCAGGAAATATTAGGTGTTTCTCCATTTATTACCTGTAACATCGTTGTTTATACGAAAAAGGAGAAGCTGCCAATTACCGGTTTATACTCCATGAATGGAAATGCCACGGAAGATATGGTAGAAATCCGAAAGATTGGTGTAGAGCATTTTGAAGAAGCGGCTGCTTTCTATGATGGACCGGACGGTACAGAGTATATTCATCAGCATTTAGAAGAATTCGGTTTATACGGAGCGTTTTTAGACGGAAAACTGGTAGGTTATATAGGTAGACATCCGGAAGGCAGTATGGGACTTTTGCAGGTAGCACCGGAATATAGGCGGAGAAAAATCGCAAAAGCCTTAGAAACGTATATGATTAATCTCTCTTTGGAAATGGGGCATGTTCCATTTGCAGAAGTGGTTATAGGCAATGAAAGGTCTATTGCATTACAAGAATCTTTGGGCATGTGTTTTGCGAAGCAGAAAATCTATTGGATGGAAAGCTGAATAGATTTATTGAATAGATTTATTGTAAAAAAGTACTTTACAACTGAAAAAGGTTGTGGTAATATATTTAAGTTGTGAGTAAAAGAGATGGTCCTCTGTTACCAATAGGGGTATTAAGAACATCCAAATAATAGGAGGTCACAAAATGAACGCAAGTGAAATTATTAAAAGCATTGAAGCAGAACAGTTAAAAGCAGAAGTACCTGAATTTCATGTTGGTGATACTGTAAAAGTTTACGGTAAAATCAAAGAAGGTAACCGTGAAAGAGTTCAGGTTTTCGAAGGTGTTGTATTAAAGAGACAGGGCGGAAGCAACCGTGAGACATTTACAGTTAGAAAACTTTCTAACGGTGTAGGTGTTGAAAAAACTTGGCCGGGTACATTCACCGAACGTAGAAAAAATTGAAGTAGTTCGTCGTGGTAAAGTAAGACGTGCTAAATTATTCTACTTAAGAGACC
>CAYMTX010000134.1:0-6020 GCA_964393475.1 uncultured Roseburia sp.
CTTCCCAACGGCGACACATAAATTTCCGTCATATCTGTTTGCGCCAGTCGGTCTGCCAGTAACTTTGCCTCCTTCCAGCCCGTTTCCGTCAAAGAATCTATCGAATAATCCGGATCACCATGACGTATTATCAGAATTCTCATCTTTCTTTCTCCTCTTCTTTCATATCCCGTCTAATTACCAACATATACGTAACCGGCAGGCTTATTTTTGCTTATTCCCGAGTTACTGTTCACTCATATCTCGCAAACAGTAACTCTCAAATTCTTTCCTTACTATCCGCATAGATAAATTTGCTGCATAATAGGTCATAAATGCCATATTATAAACATTGTTATACTGCACATAATGCCATTTCAGATTTTCTTTCCAGTTATCAAATGTAATAGTTTTATCTTCATCCAAATGATAGTCATACAAGTGATTACGAAGCTCGTAAGCTGTTGCATATTCCAAAATCTTCTCCATTCTCTTACCTGCCACATCCAAAGTCGGCAAGTCTGTACAGCCCACTGCTCCAAACTGATACAAGCCTGCAAACTGAGAAGATGGGTGCTTTAACTGAATGAGTACCTCCATCGCAAAATTTTCCAAATCAGTATGGAAAGACTGCAGTGTTGCCAGCACCAGTGTATGATTCAATTCCTGAAACTGCGGACAATGCAAAATATCCTTCTGCTCGAAATATTCATTTAAAAAATCATATAATAACATGTCACCGCATGTAAACTGTAACTCTTTCCAATAAATACGTGCAAACTCCGGTAAAATCTCTTCCAAAGACGCTTCGTATCCTGTTACGCAAATATATAACGCAGCCCAGTAAAGCAGTTCCTTCTCATATGCGAAATCCAATGTGAAAGATGCATCATCATAATTGACACGTAATGCTTCCGGTGCATACTGTGACAACAGTTTTTCCATATAAATTGCCGCTATCCCGTCCTTTTCCTTTGTTACCTGCATTGCATAATAAAACACCAGTGCATCAAAAGAAGTTTCCATGAAAACAGGATTAAAATACAAATCCTCCATTAAAAATTCTTCTATCTCATCGTAAGCTGTCATGGTAAGTTCACATCCGATATGCTCTATCAGAGACGAAACCATCGCAGGCTCTCTCTCTGCCAGAACTGATAAAAAACGGAATGCAGCATAAGTCTGCACACGGCCGCTTCTGCCGGCATCCCCCTTGATATAAGCTAATATAAATTCCGTATTAAAATATGGTGTATCAAACTGATTCATATTCTCATTTCTCCTCGTCTATTCTTTTATTTAGTTGCATTTTTCATTTCCCCGCAATATTAAGAAAGGCTCTGCACAAAGCAGAGCCTCACAACATTTTCTTTCAGAGTTTTCGCTACTATCCGGATTGTGTTAAATGTTAACCCCTTATAAAGCTCGCAAGGCTCTGCTCTTTGGCACCACACCTTACTTCCACACTTGACAGACACTCAAGTTTCCTGTCTTTAATATTACTTATTACCTTAAAATATGTCAATACATTTTTGGTTTCAGATTGTGTACTTTCAGATTTCTGATTCGCTTTAATGGGAAAATAATATCTCTATGCCTGACATCCAACTTTTGCCGGAAATTGCAGTTTACTTTGGTTGCACAATTGACGATTTATTCAACCTTTCCGAGCAGGCACAATTTGAACGTATTGAAAACATGTTAGATATGCAGTCAACATTAAGCTCCGCTGAATTTACACAGGCAGAACAATTTTTATCAGATAAACTAAGTAACGATTCATACAAAAATGATGCATTTCGTCTGCTGTCAGAACTCTATAATCACAAAGCAGATGAGTTAAGAAAAACTGCAGAAATGTATGCAAAGGAAGCGTTAGAATTAGAACCCGAATTATGCAAGAGGTTATTTATGGTTAATGGATGAACTGATTGCAGACTATCGTTTGGACGAAGCCGAATCTGTCTGCGAAACAATGCAAACTTTGGATAAGAGTTGTCGAGTTCCCTTCTATCAAGGGAGAATTGCCTGGGTTCGCGGTGAACATCAACGAGCAGAATCCATTTGGGAAAAAATGCTTTTGGATTACAGCGATGATTGGCTTTCTTACGCCAATATGGCCGATGCCATGGCTTATGCCTGTCGATATGATGCTGCAATTGCAAGCTGTTACGAACAGTTGGACGTTCTGAAAGCCGAATGAAAAATCACAGAAGGTCGTGAAGTCGAACAAATTCACCACGAAATAAACCGACTTCAAAATCTTTCTGTTACGCATAAAGCCTGATAGTTATAAAGCCCTCACCAATCTGCGGGCTTTATAACTATCAGGCTGCATCCGACATATTCTCAATAAAAATACCATACTCTCCGGTCGAATCATTCACCAAAACATGGGCACAGCGCCAACAATTCGTCCCTCTCTTTCAATCCCCGATAATACATCTTGACAAAAGTTATCATATATGATAACTTAATATGTATGAGGTAGTGAAAATGAACAACGAACAAATTACTTTGGCATCAGGCCGTATCATTAAAAAAAATACCGAACTGGCACCTCGTTACGAACTCGTAGCCCAGTTAAAAGCTGCCAGAAAAGCACTGGATATGACACAGGAGGATTTGGCTGCCAGAGTAGGTACGAAGAAATCCAACATCTCCCGCTTTGAAAGCGGCCGCTACAATCCCAGTTTGGATTTCGTCATTAAGATTGCCGTAAGTCTCGGCAAACAAATCCAGTTTTATGTTGAGTAATGTTACAAAGGAGTTTTTTAATGAGTCGAATCGTTACCCTTGGAAATGGCAAAGATATTAATAAAGATGTAGAATTGTGTTATACCGTAAACGAACGCATCAGTGACTATGCCGTTCGTCTATTAATAGAGAATCACATTCCGTTCACTAAGAATCTCGTGAACATTCCGTTCTTTCTCCGCGAAAGATTTCATGGCGCGAAGCAGATGTATGTCATATCTACCAACGCGAACCTTTACAGTCAGGCTCGCCGCACCATCGACCAGCTTGACCCTGTATATAAGCGCAGACTGCGTCTGAGTAACTACTAAAAGCAATTCCCCCCGGACTTTAAGCCCGGAGGGAATTGTTTTTTAATCGTTCACCTCATAAATATAGCGGCTTCCGCATTTTCCAACCCGTCTTACGAGTTCTAAATCTGTAAAAATCAAAAGAACCGTCCCCGCCAGCTTGGCCGGTATCCGCGCACATTTTGCAAACTCTTTTACCGTAAACTGTTCGGGTAATTCATATGGAATAAGCTGCATATAATCCCGAATGCTTTCAATACATATCTCTTTTATCAAGGAAAGCGGAATACGGTCATAACGCTCACTTCCCTTTTTCTTATCATAACTCCAACCGTTTAACAGGCGATATTCTTCCATATCAATCAATACCAGTTTCAGCCTGAAATTCGGATCACCAAGAAATGGACGTATCTTATACAACTCAATGAATGCCTGATACGGATTTCCCTTCTTCGGAGATTTCCGTTTCTGTGAAACTTCTCCTGTCGCTTCATCAATCCAGTAAATCCACTTTTCATACGGGATTGGATATACAACTGTCACAGGATATAATGGCAAAAAAACTTCCAATTTTTTACGCATACGATTCATGGCACGGGTCTGGATTTCAATAATCTCTGTGCCGGTATAAATATCTGCCACATAGTTCTCAATTGGAATTTCATGCATCTCTTCGTTTGGCGCATAATAATGTTTCAATACTGCATGCAGCGTTTTCTCAGACAAAGTTCCTATCCCTTGTCTGACACGATTCTTTCCAATTATCTTTTCTCTTGCCGCCTCAAAACATACCGGGTCAATACTCATTCTTTCATTCCTTCCGGACATACCATATCATCCAAAATATCCAGACAATCAAATGTTGCAAAATAATCTTTTGCTGTTTCTGCACGACGAATCATCTGAACACTTCCATCTTCTTTTAACAAAAGTTCTGCGGAGCGCAAACGTCCATTATAATTATAGCCCATCGAAAAACCATGTGCTCCGGTGTCATGAATCACGAGCAAATCTCCTTTTTCGATTTCCGGAAGCATACGGTCAATTGCAAATTTATCGCAGTTTTCACAAAGGGAACCTACTACGTCATATTTATGGTCACATGGCGCATTCTCTTTTCCCATTACCGTAATATGGTGATAAGAACCATAGACCGCCGGACGCATCAAGTTGGCTGCACAGGCATCTACACCAATATATTCCTTATACGTATGTTTCTCATGAATTGCTTTTGTCACAAGACAGCCATAAGGTGCCAGCATAAAACGTCCCATTTCTGAAAAAATTGCTACATCTCCCATACCTTCCGGAACGAGCACTTCTTCATATGCTTTTCTTACCCCTTCACCGATTGCATAGATATCATTCGGTTCCTGGTCCGGCGTATACGGAACACCTACTCCGCCTGATAAATTTACAAATGCAATATGACATCCGGTTTTATTTCTCAAATCCACCGCAAGCTCAAACAACTGCTTCGCAAGCACCGGATAATATTCATTTGTTACTGTATTACTTGCTAAAAAAGAATGAATTCCAAAGTGTTTTGCACCTTTTGCTTTTAAAATTTTAAAACCTTCCACAAGCTGTTCATAAGTAAAACCATACTTGGAATCTCCCGGATTGTCCATGATACCATTACTCATAGTAAATACACCGCCCGGATTGTAACGGCAACTGATTGTTTCCGGAATATAACCGATTACCTGCTCTAAAAAGTCAATGTGTGTAAAATCATCTAAATTAATGATTGCACCTAATTTCTCTGCATAGGCAAACTCCTCTGCCGGGACATCATTTGCTGAAAACATAATATGCGCTCCGTCAAAATGCTGGGACTGCGCCAACATCAGTTCTGTCATAGAGGAGCAGTCACATCCACAGTCATAATCTTTCAAAATATTAAGAATGTATGGGTTTGGAGTTGCTTTTACTGCAAAATACTCACGGAATCCCGGATTCCATGCAAATGCTTCCTTAACCGCCTGTGCGTTCCTGCGGATACCTGCCTCATCATATAAATGAAATGGGGTCGGATATGTTTTTACAATTTCCTCTAGTTGTACTTTCGTTACAAATGGTTCTTTCTTCATAATTAAATGTTCCTCTCATTTTCCTTCTCAAGATTCATCGGGTACTGCTTTATATGTTTCACGCTTCACTTGCATATTCTTCAATTTTCGTTTCCAGATATGCATTAAACTCCTGCATAAATGTTCGAATTGTTTCTATTTCTTCTGCGGAATAACGTTCCAAAAACTTACTGTCTCTCTGTTCCCATAGCTTATGACGCTTCTCGTGCTCTCTGTAAAGCTCCATCCCACTTTCTGTCAGTTTGAAGTATATCTCTTTTTTATTGCTTTCGAGTGTATATTTTTCAATTAAACCTTTTACCAACAGCTTTTTCGTCATTTTACTAATGGCACCGCGGGTCATCTGCATATTATCCGCAATTTTCGTCACATTCGGCAGTTCCGTTTTCCCTATATAATCAATACAATGCGTCTCTGAATAACTGTATTCTTCCAGACAGACACTTTCCGTCAGTTTGGTCAAAAGCTCCTGTCTTTGCAACATGGAAGCCAACTCCTGTAGTAAAATCTGATGCTCTTTCATTTTGTTTCCTCGTAAACATTATGCTAATTTCCACTATATAATACTCTTGTTGCCTTGTCAACCGGTTTTCGCTGAATTGTAGCGAAACTGACGTTGCGATATGTAAAAAATCCCACTTGTAAAATAAGTATATTTACGCTAAGAAATACCTGCCGGTTGTATAGTTTACTTTTTATGGCAACACAGATTTTCGGTTATTTTAGAGAAAAGCTTAGAAATACTCTTTGCCTTCTGACAGAATATAGTTTTGTGTACGCTAATGCGTTGAACAAATTTCGGCTTCTGTCTGTATAACGCGAACCTGCGATTAATGCCTTGCAGTGTTACTAACAGACTGTGCTGATAAAGTCATGATTAAATCTGCGCGTCAAAACTCAA
>CAYMTX010000135.1:0-5988 GCA_964393475.1 uncultured Roseburia sp.
TCTGTGAACTCCGGTAAATTTTGTAAAATCTGTCTGCATGCAAACTCCATTGCATATTCATATGCCAGCCAGATTTCACCTGTCCAGAATCCATTTGTCCAGTCCACGTTATCAATCGGTGCATAAAAATTATCCACACTGTATGCATTTTGAAATTTATCTGTGAACTCCGGTAAATTTTGTAAAATCTGTCTGCATGCAAACTCCATTGCATGTGTCATCTGTTCGTTTGTAATTTCCTGATATTCTTTCAATTCCAGCATTGTTTTTTTCCTTCTTAATATTGTAAATCTTCAGACTTTCCTCTCTACATTCGCAAAACCGCACATCATTATGTGCTTTACCGCCATTTCATGGCTAATTTTGCTCATTAAGAGAGGAGGTGGCTCTATTCGCGCCACCTTTCGAAGAAATAAGACATCTTCTTACATGCAAGCATGACGAATCTGTCTTATTTCTTCTCTACCGGCTGAATAATTACATTTATTTAAAATTTTCAATTTTACTCCAACGGTGGCGGATTGCATGTGCAGCCAGTTTCGGCTTACGGTCTCTTGTAAACAGTCCTTTTTTATTTCCGTCGGCACGCATCGGTCCCTGAATCGTTCCAAAATCTGCAAAATTCCACATCTGCTCACCCACGATAAAATCACGTTTATCAAAGGCTTCACCGTAACTTAACAAAAACTGTGCCTGATACTCTTCCGAGAACATTTCCGGTACAGTAGCATGCATACCTGCAACTGTGTCTGCACCATACTCTGTAAACATTAATGGTTTTCCGATTTCTTCCCAAAAATCCAGTTCCATATTGAGTGCGTACATTGCCGCATCCAAATCTCCGGACAAATTGTACCAGCCATAATAGCGATTTAAACACACAACATCCATAGTACGTGTAATGATATCTCTTGTATAATCATTCTGACAGCATACCATCGTTACCGGACGTTCCTGCGGATCAAGTGTATGCGCCAGTTCATACAGAGAATGCCAGTATTCATAGGCAGATTCCGGAAAATGCTCACTGTCAGGCTCATTTCCTAACGACCACATCACAACACAAGGGTGATTTTTGTCCCTTGCAATCATATCCCGAATGACCTCCTCGTGATGTTCTTTAATCGGAAATGTCTTATATGGATCAACTGCTCCGCCTGCATTGATTCCGACTGCCGGTGTCTCATCAATAATCACAATACCCTCTCTGTCGCAAAGGTCATACATCTCTTCTGCATACGGATAATGGCTTGTTCGGAACGAATTAGCATTCAGCCAGTGAATCAATCCGGTATCTTTTACATCCAGACACAAATTTAAGCCTCTGCCGTGTACCATAAAGTCTTCATGTTTTCCAAAGCCTTTAAAATAAAACGGTCTGCCATTAATCAAAAACTGTTTTCCGGAAACTTTTACGGTACGGATACCAAATGTCTGCTCATAGCAGTCCTCTCCATATGTAATACATGCTGTATAAAGATAAGGAACGCCCGGTGCCGGCCACCAGAGATTCGCCTTTGTAACCTCAATGACACCCTCTTTTCCTTCTCCTTCTGCTACTACAAGTCCGGATGCATCCTTTATCTGCACCTGTACCACTGCCTCATCCCCTGCTGTCACCACTTGATAACGCACCAGTCCGGTTTCTCCATCTTTGTCCAGTTCCGGACAGAGAACTACATCTGCAATATATGCCTTCGGTGTGCTGTAAATACGAACCGGTCGGTTAATACCTGCATAATTAAAGAAATCGAAATTCGGAAGGTTGATTGCTTTCTGATACTCTTTTCCGGCTTCTACACTCGGAATACCTGCATTATCAGAGCCAAAGAATGCTGTACTTCCTTTCTCATTTCCTACCGGAAGTGTAGAATTGTTGACACGATTATCTACAACAACCGATAACAGAAACTCTTCTTCCTGTATCATTTCCTCATTTAATTCCAGTTCAAACGGCAGATAACCGCCTTTATGTCTTATGACTTCTTTTGCACCGATATATACGGTTGCAACATTTGTCACTGCATCAAAACGTAACACGAGACGTTCTTTTCTATAAAGTACCGGTATCACGACTTTGCGCTGATATACCGATAATCCGGCAAATCTGCGATAATCCGGGTCTTCCTTCTGGTCGTTATAAGATGCCGGAACGGCAATCCATTCAAAATCCGTTAATTCCTCTCCCGGTACAAAATCCGTCTCTTCTTTTAATAATCTGAATTTCCAGAGTCCGTTTAAATCAATTATGGTTCTGGATTTATTTGTTTGTGGGTATAACATTTTCGTCCTCCGTTCTAACTTTAAGGTTTTACTTACCTGATAGACTGGTGCATTGTATCACTGACATTTGATAAAACACTGGTCGCCTGATTATCAGTGATACAATATACTAATTTTATCTTAGCACGAAGGTTTCTGATACTCCATGTGTTTTTTTCCAAGAAAGCTATCAAATTTTATGATTCCACTTGCAAAAAGCGCACTAGAAATTTCGGGTCTTTGACACTTAAACAACAAAAAAATTTCTGAAAGCCTTGATTTAGGCTTATTTTTTGTCAAATTTCACTTTATATCTCGCGTGACCTTGCGTGATGTGTTGTAATATAAAGGATTGGAGGTTTTTATGCGATTAAAGGTATCTCGTTCTAAAAATGCTGCTTCTCTTTATGTCACAAAAACCGTTTACGAAAATAAAAAGCAGCGTACTGTTACTGTTGAGAAACTCGGCACTGAAAAAGAACTCCGCGAAAAATTAAACGGGGAAGACCCTTATGAATGGGCGAAAAATTATATCAGGGAATTAAATGAAAAGGAAAAGCTTCAGCAGCGAACTGTCCTTCTTCCTTTTTCACAGACAAAACTTCTTGAAAAGGATAAACAGCTTTCTTTTAATGGCGGTTATCTCTTTCTCCAGAAGATTTATTATAAACTCGGCATGGATAAAATCTGTAAAGATATTTCGGACAGGCATGGTTTCGATTATGACCTTAATGCGATTTTATCAGGGCTTGTTTACAGCAGGATTCTTTTTCCTTCCTCCAAGCTTGCCACAGCAGAACTTTCCAGAAAATTTCTGGAACAGCCGGATTTTAAATCCCACCAGATTTACCGTGCCCTTTCCGTACTCTCTGAAGAATCAGACTTCATACAGCAGATGCTTTACAAAAACAGCTTAAAGTATACCGAGAGAAAAACCGGCATTATTTATTATGACTGTACGAATTATTTCTTTGAAATTGAAGAACCCGATGTTAATGGCATCAGACAGTATGGAAAATCAAAGGAAAACCGCCCGAATCCCATTGTCCAGATGGGTCTGTTCATGGATGGGGACGGTATTCCACTGGCTTTTAACATCAATCCGGGAAATACCAGTGAGCAGATAACCTTAAAACCTCTGGAGCAGAAACTTGTTGATGATTTTGGAATGTCCAGATTTATCGTATGCACCGATGCCGGTCTTGCTTCTGCTTCCAACAGAAAATTTAATGACAGCGGGGAACGGGCTTTTATTACGACACAGTCCATAAAAATCTTAAAACAGTTTTTAAAGGAATGGGCACTGGAAGAAACCGGATGGCATCTTCCTGGAGATGATAAGGTTTATAATTTATCCGGACTTCACAAAGAAGATGATTATAATAAAATTTTTTATAAAGAACGCTGGATTAACGAAAACGGACTTGAACAGAAACTGATTGTCACATTTTCATTAAAATATAAAGAATACCAGAAGAAAATCAGAAACGGGCAGGTTGAACGGGCACAGAAAGCAATCGACACCAGCCCGTCAAAACTCAAAAAAAGAATGCCAATGACTACCGGCGTTTCATCAACCAGCAGAGCTGCACGGATGCCGGGGAAATTGCCGGGAATAAAGTTTACAGCATTGATACAGACCGGATTGCCGAGGAGGAACAGTATGACGGCTTCTATGCTGTCTGTACAAACCTGGCAGATGATGCCCCTGCTGTTGTACGAATCAACCACAGACGCTGGGAAATCGAAGAATGCTTCCGCAATCATGAAAAGTGAATTTAAGGCAAGACCCGTATACCTGCAGAGAAGCGACCGTATCAAAGCACATTTCATGACCTGTTTTATTGCTTTAATCCTGTACCGTTTTTTAGAAAAAGAACTGGATGAAAAATACACCTGTCCACAGATAATTGCAACGTTGGAGGAAATGAATTTTTACCGGGCAGCTTCGGAGGGATACCTGCCAGCCTACACACGGACGGATTTAACCGATGCGCTGCACGAAGCATTTGGCTTCAGGACAGACTATGAAATAATAAGCAGTGCCCAAATGAAAAAAATTTTTAAACTTACAAAAAAATAGAAAAAAGTACGCAAAAATTTACAGCTGTAAAAAGTCCGGAAATCCCCATTTTATGGGAAAAACCGGACTTTTTTTGCTTTTCAAGTGTCAAAGATGGGATTTTATTTTAGCACGAAGGTTTCTGATACTCCATGTGTTTTTTTCCAAGAAAGCTATCAAATTTTATGATTCCACTTGCAAAAAGCGCACTAGAAATTTTTCTAATGCGCTCTTTCTGTTACCGTCTATATATTCTTTCCCATTTCGTATGCTTCCTGCATAACATTTTTATCCGCCACCTCACCTGCATGATAAACACCGGTTCCGTAGATAACACCTTTTTCCACTGCTCCCTCGATACAGTCCGCATACCCTCTAAAGCAGGCAAGTGTCGTATCCATAGAAGCCCGCTCCGTATCAGCGGCAGTCATAATATAATACATTTCTTTGTTTCTTACTTCTGTCCAACGGCATACACTTCTGTCTATGACCGCCTTCAGTTGTGCGTCAATTGAATAGAAATAAACCGGACTTGCCAGAACCATAACATCACAATCTATCATCTTCTGCATAATCTCAGCCATATCATCCTTAATGGCACAAACTCCATTGTCCCGGCAGGCATAACATGCCAGACATGGTGCAGTCTTTTTCTCCTGCACACGGATTTTCTCTACTTCATGCCCTGCTTCTACTGCTCCGCGCATAAATTCATCACATAACAAATCCGAATTTCCGCCCTTTCTCGGACTTCCGGATAAAATAAGTACTTTCTTAGACATCTTTTTACACTCCCTTTACTGCCTGTTCTTTCGCTCTTCCACCATCTTCCCAAACCATTCTACCATAGCCGGGTCTGTATGTGAGAAGAATGCACTCTGCGCCTTATCCAGTAAAGCAATTTTTTCCATATCTTCTGCGGACAAAGTGAAATCAAATACATTAAAATTCTCTACCATTCTGTCATAATGTACTGATTTCGGTATCACTACAATGCCTCTCTGTAAATGCCATCTTAAAATAATCTGCGCAACCGTTTTTCCGTACTTTTCTGCAATTTCTGCAAGAACAGGATTCTCAAACATCCCGTCTCTTCCTTCCCCAAACGGTGCCCATGCCTCTAACTGTACTCCGTATTTATCATGCCAGTTCTTAGACACATCCTGCTGATGATACGGATGAATTTCTACCTGATTCACCATCGGTTTCACTCGTGCAAATGTCGCAATATCTATCATTCGGTCCGGATAGAAATTAGAAATACCGATTGCTTTAATTTTTCCTGCTTCATAATATTCTTCCAGTGCTCTCCATGCTCCATAATAATCTGCAAACGGCTGATGAAGCAAAAGTAAATCTAAATAATCCGTCTGTAACTTACGGAGAGATTCCTCGATCGAAGCCTTACACGCTTCATAACCATAATGTTCAATCCAGACCTTTGTTGTCAAAAAAATTTCTTCACGTGGGATTCCGCTCTTTTGAATAGCAGAGCCGACTTCCTCTTCATTAAAATAAGACTGTGCCGTATCAATCAGACGATATCCTGCTTTTAACGCATCTAATACACAACGTTCACATTCCTCTTTCGTAACCTGATACACACCGTAACCCAACTGCGGCATTTTTACACCATTGCTTAACACCTTATATTCCATCTGAAA
>CAYMTX010000136.1:0-5980 GCA_964393475.1 uncultured Roseburia sp.
ATGGATAGTGTCATGGACTTTTTAAATACTCACTTTTCTGAAAAGTGTGTTTAGTACTATGAGGGGAATATTAATTTTTGATATGTCTATAAGGCTAATAGATAGTGTCGGGATGTAATTACAATGTATTGACATGAAAAAAGTGGATGATATATTAAAGAAAAAAGGGGAAGTATTATGGATAATACATTAAATGTTGCAACAGCACCAAAGGATTCTACGTTTCAGGTAAGGATTAATTCAGAGATCAAAAAGGCAGTTGAAGACATATATGCAAAAACAGGAATGACACTAACAGACGCTTTTAATACTTTTATTCAGCAGTCTATCAATGTGGAGGGATTACCTTTTTTGGTAACTAAAAATAGCAAAGAGGCATTGAGAGAACAGGCAATTGCTATGCTCATGATGGATTTAAAGTGCGCAGAAGAACGCGCAGATAAGGAAGGCTGGATTGATGCTGACGAGTTGGAAAGAGAATTGGGAGTACTGGATTGAAGAAGATAAAGTATACTCCGGATGCAGCTGATAAGCTTCGTAGTATCAATAGTGCTGTATCAGCAAGATATGGCCGACAAAAGGCAAAAGAGATTATAGGAAAGATAATCGGAGCAATCAGAGGTCTTGTGGATAATGAACAGAAAGGTCCTTCTGTGGAAAATATGTTTGGAGCGATGTCTGATTATCGGTACATATTTGTGGCAAAAAATTATGTGTTTTATAGTATAGAAGATGATTGTATTAAAATCATTAATATCTATAACGAAAAAGAAGATTTTATGTGGTTGTTATTTGGTATATACAAAAAAATATCTCTGTCAGCTCCTAAAAATATGTTATGTAAACCTTAAAACACTAAAAATGACGAGAAAACAAGTTATGTAAACTAATTATAGGGTGTAATCAAGAAAATCCAACATCTTTTAAATTCATTCGAATAGGAAATAACATAATAATCAATACAAGTATCATTGTAATTACCGCAAATTTTTTCTTCTTCATAATCGAATACCTCCGTTCATGAAAACGCTTCTTTGACACCTTGAGTTTCACATGCTAAAGTGCATTTGGAAATACTATATATACCTACCAGCAGTAAATTAGGAGTATAACAATGATAGGAACCAAGAAAATATGGTCTATCCGGCAAAGACTGAATAAATGAGGATTTATCGTAGTAATGGGTCCTACTTAATTCTTAATTTTTAGTAAATCCTATTGTATAAAAAGAAAATATTTTGTATTGTAAGTTTTGAAAATAAAGACAACAACATAAAACAATAACTAAACAAAAAAATTTAAAAAAAATGTGACCATTTCATATTTTGAATCGTTTATATAGTAGGAGGGACAAATTTGAACGTTTTTAAAATCAGCAAAACTGATTTTGAAGGAATTTATGACCGTTATGCAGACGTGCTGTACCGACTGGCATACTCCCATTTGCAAAGCAGGGAGGACGCGGAGGATGTAGTACATGAAGTTTTTATCAAATATCTTCATGCGGCAAATCATTTCCGTGATGCAGAGCATGAACAGGCATGGCTCATAAGGGTAACGGTGAATACATGTTATGATTCCTTGCGGAAAAAGAAATATCGTATGCATGTGCCGTTAGATGAGATTGAGGAAACGGTGGCAAAGGAAGATGAACCGCTTTCAGATGTCAGTCACATGTTGGAAGAACTTCCGCCTAAATATAAGACAGTGATGTTGTTATATTATTTTGAAGGGTATTCTGTTGAAGAAATCTCGCATATATTAAAACTTTCAAAATCAGCCGTGAAAATGCGTCTTTCCCGTGGCAGGGAACTGCTAAAAGCGCACATAAAAGAAGAGTAAACAATAACGAAAAGGAGAATGGGCATGTTTGAGAAATCGACAATTGAAGCTTACAGACAGGTAACGGCACCTGCCGGATTAAAAGCGCGTGTTGTCAGCAATGATTCAATTGGAAATGCAAAAGTCGCTGCAAAACGTTTGTACAAAACGCTTTCGGTTATGGCAGCGTGTCTTGTTCTTATCTTTTCAGCAACAGCTTTTGAAAACCGGAATCATGTTTCCGTTTTGTTTGGCGGAGAGAAATTGACCGGAGAACCGGTAGTATTATCCGCAGCGAATGATGAAAATGATGTAATGATGCTCGGACTGGAAAAGCCATCCGGAGAAAGAACCGTATCTGCGAAAACATGTATTTCGTTAGAGTTAGAAGCCTCACAGGAGATGACGATAAGCGTGTCAGCCGGAGAACTGGCGGTATTTGATGCTGAAACCGGAGAAAGTCTTTCCGGTGGAACTGCGTATCAGCAGATGGCAGAGCAGGTGAGCGAACTGAATATGGAATTAGCGAAAAACAGTGCGCAGGAGGAAAGCTATACCGAATCAGCAGAGAACAGCGCATCGGATGAAAGTTATACAGTATCAGGAAGGGTGTTGCTGGACTGGTATGTAGAAAACGGTCAGGAAGCAAAACTTCATATTACATCAGGGAATAAAGAAAGCAATATCTGTCTATGCTATGATAAGACAGACGGAGCATGGGTGATTTTTCAAGAGTAGAAGTAATAATCTAGAATGAAGAGGAAAAGAAAATGAAAAAGAAAATTGTATTATTAATGACAGCAGCAGTATTAACAATGGGTATGGTAGCATGTGGTAAAGATGATGCTTCCAACAACACAGAAAACAACACAATCAGCACAGAAAACGGCACAGAAAACAATGCTGTAGCTGATACAGAAAATGGTGCTGTAAACGTAGCAGGTGTTTCTTCAGCAGTAGATGTACTGACAAATGTATGGGCAGTTTATAGTGAAGACGAGATGCCAATCGTATTTGGCGGTGATGTTGAAAACGTAGTAGATGGAGCACCGGGTGTATATAATATCGAAGATTTAGAAGGAATTAATTCTTATTTCCATATTACAGCAGATGCAGTTGCAATGACTGACGAAGCAGCATCTGCGATTCATGCAATGAACGCAAACACATTTACAAGCTCTGTATTCCATGTAACAGATGCAGCAAATGTAGAGGCTTTTGTATCATCTGTAAAAGAAAGCGTTTTAAGCACACGTTGGATGTGCGGCTTTCCGGAAAAATTAGTTATCATCTCTGTAAATGAAAATTATGTCATTTCTGCATTTGGTAATGGTGATATGATGGAACTTTTTGCAACAAAAGTAGCAGAAGTATATGGTGATGCAGCAGTTGTGCTTGCAAATGAAATTATCGAGTAAAAATTACTTTAAAAGAGATTGGAAAGAGAGGTAACCTATGTTATTTTCAAGTATACCATTTTTATACTATTTCCTTCCAATCGTCATGTTGCTTTATTTCGTTGTGCCGAAAGGTTTGAAAAACAGTGTACTTTTGCTGGTTAGTCTTGTTTTTTATGCATGGGGCGAGCCGAAATATGTGATTTTAATGATAGCCTCAATCGTTATCGGATATGTGTCCGGTCTCTTGATTGAGGCTTTTCATAACCCGAAATGGAAAAAGGTGTGTCTGGTGATTTCACTGGCGGCATGTTTAGGCTTACTGGCATATTTTAAATATGCAAATTTCTTTTTGCAGAATTTTGCGGCTGTAACAGGATTTTCCGTGCCGGTACTGAAAATTGCACTGCCGATTGGAATTAGTTTTTACACGTTTCAGATTTTGAGCTATGTTGTGGATGTGTATCGCGAAGACGCGGCTGCACAGAGAAATTTTATAAATCTGGCAGCATATGTGACAATGTTCCCTCAGCTTATAGCCGGACCGATTGTGCGTTATGTAGATATTGCAAGAGAACTGGAAAACAGAACACACAGTATCGAAAATTTCGCACTTGGTACACGACGCTTTATTATTGGTCTGGCAAAGAAAATTCTGATTGCGAACACGTTGGGAGAGCTTTGCGACATATTCAAAGCATCTGATGAAAAAGCAATTCTGTTTTACTGGCTGTATGCGGTGGCATTCGGGCTTCACATTTATTTCGATTTCTCGGGTTACAGTGACATGGCGATTGGTCTTGGAAGAATCTTCGGATTTACGTTTTTGGAAAACTTTAATTATCCGTATATTTCAAAAAGTATCACTGAATTTTGGAGACGCTGGCATATGTCACTTGGTTCGTGGTTTCGTGATTACGTATACATTCCGATGGGGGGAAACAGAGTGTCGAAACCGCGTTGGTTTTTCAACATTTTTATAGTGTGGATGCTGACCGGCTTCTGGCATGGTGCGTCATGGAACTTTATCGTCTGGGGACTTGTTTTTGCAGTATTTTTAGTCATTGAGAAGTTATGGCTGTTAAAGCGGTTAGAAAAAGCGAAATTCTGGAATCATATTTATGTTATGGTAATTGTGCTGATTACATTTGTTATTTTCAATGCGGCAGACATGAAAGAGGCATTTGCTTATATCGGTGGAATGTTCGGCATGGGAGGCATACCGGTTTCTTCGCCGGAATTTGTATATTATTTGAAAAGTTACAGTGTGACACTGGTGCTGGCAGTCATCGGAGCGACACCGCTTGTAAAAAATGTGATAAACAAATGTCTGGAAAAACCGTTGGCGGAAAAAGTAATAAATGTGCTGGAAGCACCGGCATTGGCTGCATTGCTGTTTGTGATGACAGCGTATCTGGTGGATGGCTCGTTCAATCCGTTTTTATATTTCAGATTCTAATGGAGAAAGGCATAACTACAGGAGGAAAGTATGACTACAGGAGTAAAGAATAAAGTTGTTGCGGCAGTTATGACTGCCTGTTTTGCGGGACTTGCCCTCTGCTGCTGGTTCAAGCCTGCGGATACGTTTTCGGAGAGTGAAAGAAGAACGTTAGAGCAGTTTCCGGAGGTGTCTGTAAAGAGTATTTTATCAGGAACGTTTATGACGGATTTTGAAGATTATACATTGGATCAGTTTCCGATGAGGGACGGATTCCGAAATATCAAAGCGATGGTTGCTTCCTATCTGATGAAACAGAGTGATAATAATGGAATTTACGTGGAAAACGGTTATGTGAGTCAGGTGGAATATCCATTGAAGGAGGATTCCATTCAGCATGCGGCAGAACGTTTCACGTATGTGCACGAGAAATATCTGGGGGAAAAGGATGTAAATGTTTATGTGAGTATTGTACCGGACAAAAATTATTTCATGGCAGAAGAAAGCGGGCATTTAGCACTGGATTATGTGTCGCTGACAGAGACTTTTTTAAGTGGAATGGATTTTGCAGAATACGTTGATATTATGGGTCTGCTCTCGCTGGAGGATTATTATAAAACAGATACGCACTGGCGGCAGGAATGTATTACAGATGTGGCAGGCACACTGTTGTCTGCGATGGGGGCAGAGCCTTCCGGTGGCGCATATGAGGAAAATGTGCTGGATAAGCCTTTTTATGGAGTCTATTACGGACAAGCGGCTTTACCGCTTCCGTCAGAAGAAATCAAATATCTGACTTCGGATGCGCTTTTGGAATGCAAGGTTTATGATTACGAGAATCAGAGAGAAATCGGGATATATGATTTGGAAAAGGGGCACGGAAAAGACCCTTATGAACTGTTTTTGTCAGGCAGTTTATCGCTCATTACGATTGAAAATCCAAAAGCAGACACAGATAAAGAGTTGATTTTATTCCGTGATTCTTTTGGCAGCAGTATCACACCGCTTCTGACAGAAGGGTATCGTAAAATTACACTGGTTGATATCCGCTATATTCATCCGGATATGCTTGGACGGTACATTGAATTTGGCAATCAGGATGTATTGTTTTTGTATAGTACACTGGTGCTGAATAATGCTGAGACGATTAAATAGGGTAACAGTTTATATATATATAAGTTAAGAAAACACAAGAACTAATGTTCGGTAAAAGTGTAGACAAATGATTCGTTTTGTAGTAGCATAAAAGAAGATAAGCTACGATATGATGAACGTATCATTTGTCTATTTTTATGTATGGATTGTGGTATATATAATAGCAGAA
>CAYMTX010000137.1:0-5962 GCA_964393475.1 uncultured Roseburia sp.
TACTTATGTATATCAGGCAATGCGTGTAACAGGAGCTGCTGACCCGACCGTTTCTGTGCAGGATACTATTCCGGGTAAACTTCCACAGAAGAAGTTAGTGCGTGAAGCTGCGCATGGCTATAGCTCATACGGTAATCAGATAGGTCTTGCGACCGGTTATGTAAAAGAAATTTATCATCCGGATTATGTTGCAAAACGTATGGAGATTGGTGCTGTTATGGGAGCTGCTCCGCGACGTGCCGTGCAGAGATTAAGTTCAGACCCTGGTGACATCATTATTTTACTGGGCGGTCGTACAGGACGTGATGGTATCGGCGGTGCAACAGGCTCTTCTAAGGCACATAATACGGAATCGACAGCTGTTTGTGGTGCAGAAGTACAGAAAGGTAATCCGCCTACAGAACGTAAAATCCAAAGACTTTTCCGTCGTGAAGAGGTCGCTTTCCTCATCAAAAAATGTAACGATTTTGGTGCGGGCGGTGTATCTGTAGCAATCGGTGAATTGGCGGCCGGTCTGCGTGTACAGTTAGACAAAGTACCGAAAAAGTATGCAGGTCTTGATGGAACAGAACTTGCTATTTCAGAGTCACAGGAGCGTATGGCTGTTGTAGTAGCTCCGGAAGATGTCGAGAAATTCTTAAGTTATGCGAAAGAAGAGAACTTAGAGGCAGTCGAGGTGGCTGTAGTTACAGAGGAACCGAGACTTGTATTGGAGTGGAGAGGCAAAGAAATCGTAAACCTTTCACGTGCATTCTTAGATACCAATGGTGCACATCAAGAGACAGATGTAGCAGTTGATATGCCTGCTGTGGAAGATAATTATTTTAAAGCCATCCCTACTGCTAAGGTTGCAGAAGCAGTAGAGGCGGGTAATATGAAGGAAGCATGGTTAGCAGAACTTTCCGACCTTAACGTATGTTCCCAGAAGGGGCTTGTGGAAATGTTCGATGGTTCTATTGGCGTAAACAGTGTATATATGCCGTATGGCGGCAAATATCAGCTTACAGAGACACAGTCTATGGTAGCGAAATTACCGGTTGTGAAAGGAACATCTGATACCGTAACCATGATGGCATATGGTTTTGACCCGTATTTATCGAGCTGGAGCCCATACCACGGTGCAATTTATGCAGTGGTAGAGTCCTTGTCAAGAATCGTTGCAGCGGGTGGTGATTACAGTAAGGTACGTTTCACATTCCAGGAATATTTCCGCAGAATGAGTGAAGAACCGAAACGCTGGAGCCAGCCATTTGCAGCATTGCTTGGTGCATACGATGCACAGCTTGGCTTTGGCCTTCCTTCTATCGGTGGTAAAGATTCTATGTCCGGTACATTTAACGAAATTGATGTACCACCGACACTGGTATCTTTTGCAGTTGATATTGCAAAAGAAAAAGATATCATAACACCGGAATTAAAAGAGAAAGATAATAAACTTCTTTTATTCAGTATTACAAAGAACGAATATGATTTACCGGTTTATGAACAGGTAATGAAATTATATGATACGATTCACAACTTAATCGGCAGAGGTCTTATCATTTCTGCATATGCACTTGATGCTAAGGGTCTCGCAGCAGCAGTAAGCAAGATGGGATTTGGTAATAAGAAAGGTGTTACTATATTTAGTGATGTGACTACAGCAGAATTGTTTGCACCGGGTTTTGGTAATATTGTTGCAGAGATTCCTGCCGGCAGACTGGACGAAGTGAAAGAAGTATTGGCTCAGGCAGGTCTTGCGGGTGTAGATAAGTTAGTCGGTCGTGTCAATGGTGAAAAAGCATTTGTTTATGGTGACATGAGAATTACGATGGAAGAAGCATTGGCAGCTTGGATGGGCACATTGGAAAAAGTATTCCCGACCCGTTCACACGATGATGTTTCTGAGGTTCCTACAGGACTTTACAATGCAGACAGTATCTATATCTGTAAGAATAAAGTGGCAAAACCAACGGTGTTTATTCCGGTATTTCCGGGTACGAACTGTGAATATGATAGTGCAAAAGCATTTGAACGTGCCGGAGCAGATACCATTGTTAAGGTATTTGGAAATAGGAACGCAAATGATATCCGTGAATCTGTTGATGAATTTGTAAAAGCAATCGAGCAGTCGCAGATTATCATGTTCCCGGGTGGTTTTTCGGCAGGTGATGAACCGGAAGGTTCTGCAAAATTCTTTGCAACTGCATTTAGAAATGCGAAGATGACAGAAGCTGTCAATAAGCTTTTGAATGAAAGAGATGGTCTTGCACTTGGTATTTGTAACGGTTTTCAGGCATTGATTAAATTGGGATTGGTACCATATGGTGAAATCAGACCGCAGACAGTAGATTCACCTACCTTGACATACAATACTATCGGTCGTCATCAGAGTAAGATGGTTTATACAAAAGTTGTTACGAATAAATCACCGTGGTTAGCACAGGCAGAGCTTGGAAAAGTATATTGTAACCCTGCTTCTCATGGAGAAGGACGTTTCGTAGCTCCACAGGAATGGGTTGATAAGTTATTTGCAAACGGACAAGTTGCAACCCAGTACGTTAATTTGGATGGTACACCAACTATGGATGAAGAGTGGAACATCAATGGTTCTTACGCTGCTATCGAAGGCATCACAAGCCCGGATGGTCGTGTGCTTGGTAAAATGGCTCATTCAGAACGACGTGGCAGAAGTGTAGCAATCAATATTTACGGCGAACAGGATATTAAGTTATTTGAATCCGGCGTCGCATATTTTAAATAAGATTTAGAAGGATAATAAAAGATAAACAAAAAAGGCAACCGAGAGAGGTTGCCTTTTTGTGTTTCATAGTAGTTAGCTATGTAACGGGGGATTTATATGATAAAGGTAAGAGGATAGCAAATGTAAAACACTAGTACTTTTGTTCTAAACTCATTATATACTTAGTACTTTAGTACGTCAAGCCAAAATTTGTAAAATTTTCTCGGATTTTCTTAGAAGTGTAAGGTGTGAACAGTAAAAAAGAATTTACAAGTTGTTAGTCCCTATATTACAATAGAGGAGAGGAAGTTTACGAAAAGATAAGCGAGGAATTTAGTTTGAAAATCAGAAAAATTGAAAAGAGTTATCAGGAAGTACTGGCAATGCCACAACCGGAACACAAGAAGCCGGCGCGTCAGCTTGGAATTTTACGCCCAATTTTAAAGGTTGCATGTTGGTTTTTATTACTGTTCTCAAATTTCTCCTATGAGAAAATAGGCATGGAGAAGCTGAAAAAAGGAGAACCGTGTCTGGTTTTGATGAATCATTCCAGTTTTATTGATTTAGAGATTGCGGCATTTTTGATGGCAGACAGAGAATGGCATATTGTAACGACACTGGATGGTTTTGTAGGGAAAGCATGGTTGATGCGATTGCTTGGCTGTATTTCTACCAAGAAGTTTATTAATGATGTTACGCTGGTGCGTGATATGCGCTATACCGTGAAGGAGCTGGCAGCATCTATCATCATGTATCCGGAAGCAAGTTATAGTTTTGACGGAACAGCGACACCGCTGCCGGACAGCCTTGGTAAATGTATCAAGCTGCTGGGGGTTCCGGTAGTTATGATTCGAACAGAAGGAGCTTTTTTAAGAGACCCGCTTTATAACTGTCTGCAGGTGCGTAAGACAAAAGTTTCGGCAACAATGGAATATATTTTGTCCCCGGAAGAAGTACGTGAAATGTCCGTAGAAGAAATTAATGAAATTGTGAATAAACAATTTGCGTTTGATAACTTCAAGATGCAGCAGGAAAAAGGTATTTTAATTAAAGAAAAATTCCGTGCAGATGGTCTTCACAGAGTGTTGTATAAATGTCCGCATTGTCAGACGGAAGGAAAGACGCTGGGAGAAGGGACTACACTTACCTGTAAGGCATGTAATAGTACGTATGAACTGACGGAGAAGGGATTTTTGAAATGTCTGACAGGAGAAACTATTATTGACCATATCCCTGCATGGTATGCATGGGAGAGAGAATGTGTACGTAAGGAATTAGAAGAGAATACGTATAGACTGGATATTCCGGTGGATATTTATATGCTTGTGAATACGAAGTGTGTATACAAGGTCGGAGAAGGTCGTATGGTACACACTACAGAAGGTTTTCATCTGACCGGGTGTGCCGGGCAGATTGATTACAAGCTGAAACCACAGGCATCTTACAGTTTGTATTCTGATTTCTTCTGGTATGAAATCGGTGATATGATTAGTATCGGTGATGATAAGATTCAGTATTACTGTTTCCCGAAGAATCAGGAAAACGTTGCGGCAAAGACCAGATTGGCGGCTGAGGAGCTTTTTAAATTGACGAAAAGTGCAAAAAGTAAAATAAAAATCACCGGTAACGTTTTCGAAGGTTGAAAAAAACGGCGCGAACAGTATAATTAATAGTAAGTAGATTTTTTATTGGAGGAGACCAAAATGGTAGGGAATATTATAGTAGGACAGTCAGGCGGACCAACATCGGTAATTAATTCGAGTTTAGCAGGCGTATATAGAACTGCGAAAGATTTAGGTGCATCCAAAGTATATGGTATGCGTCATGGTATTCAGGGATTTCTGGATGGCAATATTGTAGATATGGACAATGAGATTAAATCGGATTTAGATTTGGAACTTTTAAAGAGAACTCCATCTGCATTTTTAGGTTCATGTCGTTTTAAATTGCCGGAAATCAATGACAATCGTGAATTGTATGATACAATTTTTCAAAAATTAGAAGAGTTGGATATTAAAGCTTTCTTCTATATTGGTGGTAATGACTCGATGGATACGATTATGAAACTATCTGACTATGCGATTCTTATTAAGAGTCCAATTCGATTCATGGGTGTTCCGAAGACGATTGATAATGACTTGCCTGTCACAGACCATACACCGGGTTTTGGTTCTGCTGCAAAATACATTGCTTCTGTAACGAAAGAATTAATCCGTGATGGTTTAGTATACGATATGAAGCTTGTTACTATCATCGAAATTATGGGACGTAATGCCGGCTGGTTAACAGGAGCTTCTGTCCTTTCCAGATGTGAGGATTGTGAAGGTGTTGACCTTATCTACATGCCGGAAGTACCATTTGATGTAGAAGCATTCAAGAAGAAGGTGGGCGAATTATTCGAGAAGAAAAAAGGTATTGTAATCGCTGTTTCAGAAGGTGTTAAAACGGCAGACGGACAGTATGTATTTGAGTTGGCAGATCATACAGAATTCGTAGATGCATTTGGACACAAGCAGTTAAGCGGTACGGCAAGATACCTTGCAGATATAATTGGTCAGGAATTCGGATGTAAGACCCGTGCAGTTGAGTTGGCTACGTTACAAAGATGTGCAGGTCATATGACATCCCGTGTAGACATCACAGAGGCTTATCAGGTAGGCGGTACAGCTGTCCGTGCAGCGTTTGAAGAGGAAGAAACCGGTAAGATGGTTATCTTAAAAAGAGTATCTTCAGATCCGTATATCTGTACAACAGATTTATACGATGTGCACAAAGTTGCTAATATTGAAAAGAAAGTTCCGCTGGAATGGATTATAGAAGATGGTACAAATGTCAGTCAGGAAATGGCTAACTATATCCGTCCGTTGATTCAGGCAGAACTTTCGCCGATTATGATTACAGGTCAGCCGAGACATCTCGTAATTGACAGAAATTAGTTGTGCATAATATATAAAAAGGGAATTGTAACAAAGTCAGATTTTGTTACAATTCCCTTTTTTATGACAAACAATAGAAAATATGGTAAAATAGGACTATATAATAGTTGTATTTTGGAGGGGTAACTGTCATGTCGTGTAGAAAAAGAAAAACAATTGCAATTATTTGTGGTAATGCAATATCATCTTACTCGACTGAATTAATGGAAGGATTTCGTGCTTGTGCCAACGAAGAGGATGTGAATCTTGTGTTTTTCAAAGGACCGCATGTTTATGTGTGAAACAGAGCATTCAGAGTATATGT
>CAYMTX010000138.1:0-5893 GCA_964393475.1 uncultured Roseburia sp.
AATCTGCATAACCTGTTCCTGATAAACAATACAACCGTAAGTCGGCTCTAAGATATGCTCTAATTCCTTACAAACGTAGGAAATACTTTCCGGCTCATTTTTCCCCTTGATATACTTCGGAATAAAGTCCATCGGGCCGGGACGATACAGCGAAATACCCGCAATAACGTCTTCTAAACTCTGCGGTTTCAACTCCTTCATGAAGTTCTTCATACCGGCACTTTCTAACTGGAAAATACCATCGCATTTTCCTGTGCCAATGGAATCTAAAACCTTTTTATCATCATAATTGATGTTATCCACGTCAATTTTAATTCCGTGATTCTTTTCCACTAAATCCACTGCATTTTTAATAACAGTTAAGGTTCGAAGCCCTAAAAAGTCCATCTTAAGCAGACCTAATTCTTCGATGGTCGTCATGACAAACTGTGTGGTTAAGGTACCGTCTGACGCTCTTGATAACGGAACATACTCATCCATAGCCTTCTGTGAAATAACGACTCCTGCCGCATGCATAGAGCTATGTCGCGGCAATCCTTCCAAACGTTTAGACATATCAATAAGTGTCTTTATTGAAGAATCAGACTCATAAAGTGCCCGCAGTTCCGGATTCATGATAAGTGCTTTATCAATCGTAATTCCAAGCTCGTTTGGAATCATTTTTGCAATGGTATCACAAGTACTGTACGGCAAATCCATAACACGGCCAACGTCACGTATTACTCCTTTTGCTAGCAATGTACCAAAGGTAATAATCTGCGTCACACATTCCTTGCCGTATTTCTCTACTACATAATCAATGACCTCGCCTCGACGCTCGAAACAGAAGTCAATATCAATATCCGGCATCGTAACACGTTCCGGATTAAGAAATCGTTCAAAAAGCAGGTTATAACGAATCGGATCAATGTTCGTGATACCGGTAGTATAGGATACAAGACTTCCCGCCGCACTACCTCGTCCCGGTCCAACCGGAATTCCATGTGTTCTCGCATGGTTAATAAAATCCCATACAATCAGGAAATAATCTACATAACCCATATTTTTAATAACACCCAGCTCATAGTCTAACTTCGGCGCCAGTTCTTGATACTTGTCCGGGTATCTGCGCACCAAACCTTCATGACACAATTTATTCAAATAGGTCCACGAATCATAACCTTCCGGCACTTCAAAATGTGGTAACTTTGTCACTCCAAACTCTATTTCAACGTGACATCGTGCCGCAATCTTTGCCGTATTATCAATTGCCTGTTCAGCATATGGGAACAGTTTGCGCATTTCTTCTTCAGACTTCACATAATACTGTCCACCCTCATAACGCATGCGGTTCTCATCAGATAATTTTTTCCCGGTCTGAATACACAATAAAATGTCATGTGCCTCTGCATCATCTGCGTATGTGTAGTGAATATCGTTGGTCGCAACCAGCTCAATACCGGTATCCTGACTTAATCGCAGCAATTGACTGTTAACCGTTTTCTGCTCCGGAATGCCATGGTCCTGTAACTCTAAAAAGAAATTCCCCTTGCCAAAGCAACGCTCATATTTATAGGCAACTTCCTTTGCTTCTTCATACATACCACGTACAAGATAACGTTGCACTTCACCAGCCAGACAGGCTGAGAGTGCAATAATACCTTCATGGTAGTTCTCTAAAACCTCCATATCAACACGCGGTTTGTAGTAATAACCATCTACAAACCCCTTAGACACAATCTTCATCAGGTTCTGGTATCCCTGATTATTCTCCGCCAGCAGTACCAAATGATAGTAACGGTCATCACCATGAGAAGACTCCCTGTCAAAGCGGGAATTCGGTGCCACATACACCTCACACCCTAAAATCGGATTGATACCAGCCGCTTTCGCTGCCTTATAAAAGTCGATAACACCATACATAACACCATGATCTGTAATGGCCGCGCTATCCATCCCAAGTTCTTTCACCCGGGTCACATATTCTTTTATCTTATTCGAACCATCCAACAAACTGTATTCTGTATGGACATGCAAATGTGTAAATGCCATCGCTTATTACCTTTCTATAAGTGCAGAATGCGAAGCCCATATAACAACAGGCTCCGCAGCTTTCTTTAAATTTTTAGTTAAACTTTTTCTTCTGTTCTTCTAAGAACGCAGAATCTTCAAAGTAGTTAATCTTCATCGCTGCCTTTACTTCTCTTAATGTCTCGGCTGCTTTTGCTGCTGCTACTTCACTACCCTTCTTTAGGATGTCATATACACCATCGATATCCTTCTCGTATTCAGCACGTCTTGCACGGATTGGACTTAATTCTTCCTGAATAACGTTATTTAAGAATTTCTTTACTTTCACATCGCCAAGACCACCACGTGTATAATGTGCCTTTAACTCATCAAGGTTCGCATAATCCGGTAAATATTCTGCAAAATGTCCATCATTACAGAAGGCATCCAGATAGGTAAATACCGTGTTACCTTCTAATTTACCCGGATCTTCAATTCTAATATGATCCGGGTCTGTGAACATCGACATTACTTTCTTCTTAACGTCTGCTTCTGTATCTGCCAGATAGATACAATTGCCCAATGATTTGCTCATTTTTGCTTTACCGTCTGTACCCGGAAGTCTTAAGCATGCCTTATTGGACGGAAGTAAAATCTGCGGGTCTACTAAAGTCTCGCCATATACGGAATTAAACTTATGCACGATTTCCTTTGTCTGCTCAAGCATCGGGAGCTGGTCTTCTCCTACCGGAACAGTGGTTGCCTTAAATGCTGTAATATCTGCCGCCTGGCTGATAGGATAAGTCATAAATCCCACCGGAATACTCGTTTCAAAATTACGCATCTGAAGTTCTGATTTTACAGTAGGATTACGCTGTAAACGCGATACTGTCACCAGATTCATATAGTAAAAACTCAGTTCTGTCAATTCTGCCACATGAGACTGAATGAAAATATTCGACTTTGCAGGGTCGATACCCACAGATAAATAATCCAGTGCTACCTCCATAATGTTATCACGAATCTTACCCGGGTTGTCTGCATTATCTGTCAATGCCTGCGCATCTGCAAGCATAATGTAAATTTCATCAAATTCTCCTGAATTCTGTAATTCTACTCTTCTTTTTAAAGAACCAACGTAATGTCCGATATGAAGCTTTCCCGTTGGTCTGTCACCTGTCAAAATAATCTTCTTATTCTCTGCCATAATATAAATCTCTCCTTCGCTTGCGCTCCCTACATTATAGCGGTTTTATGACAATATCGCAACTTCCAAAATGCTTTTTCTAAAAAAAAGCCCTATCCTCACATTGAAGATAGGGCATACATAAGAATGTGACTTATTTCATCATTCTTCACTATCTGACACCAAGTGTCCGGCAACTTATTGTACCGTAACTAATTTTTCACCATCCGTATCAATCAGAATCGTATCGCCTTCACTTACTTCGTCTGCCAAAATCAATTTTGCTGACAATGTCTCGACATGCTTCTGTAAGAAACGCTTCAACGGTCTCGCACCATAAATTGGGTCATAACCGTTTTCTACGATGAAAGCCTTGGCAGCATCCGTCAATTCTACTGAAATATTACGGTCCAAAAGACGCTTATTCAATTCTGCAACAAGCAGTGTAATAATATTTCCGATATTATCCTTCGTCAGTGGCTTAAACATGATGATTTCATCCAGACGATTTAAAAATTCCGGTCGGAAGTGTCCGCGAAGTTCGTTCATTACTGCTTCTTCACACATCGGATTAATATCACCGTTTTCATCAATACCCTCTAACAAATGCGCGGAACCAAGGTTTGATGTCATAATGATAATCGTATTTTTAAAGTCAACCGTACGTCCCTGTGAATCTGTAATTCGTCCGTCATCCAACACCTGTAACAATACATTGAATACATCCGGATGTGCTTTTTCTACTTCATCAAAAAGGACTACCGAGTATGGTTTTCTCCGGACTGCTTCGGTAAGCTGTCCTCCCTCATCGTAACCAACATATCCCGGAGGTGCTCCGATTAAACGGGATACGGAGTATTTCTCCATATATTCGCTCATATCCAGCCGCACCATATTCGCTTCATCGTCAAAAAGGCTTGCCGCCAATGCCTTCGCCAGTTCCGTCTTTCCGACACCGGTAGGTCCTAAGAAAAGGAAAGAGCCGATTGGCTTACTCGGGTCTTTAATCCCTGCCTTGGAACGGATAATCGCTTCTGTTACTTTCGTAACACCCTCGTCCTGTCCAATAACCCTCTTGTGCAGTTCTTCATCCAGATGCAGTGTCTTATTACGCTCACTTTCCGTCAGCTTTGCAACCGGAATTCCGGTCCAACGGGAAATGATTTTCGCAATTTCCTCTTCACTGACGTTCTCATGCACCAGTGACATATCGCGTTTCTTCACTTCCTCTTCTTCTATTTCCAACTGCTTCTGTAACTGTGGCAGCTTACCATACTGCAGTTCCGCCGCTTTCTCTAAATCGTATTTCTGCTGTGCCGTTTTGATATCGTTTTTTACGGTTTCGATTTCTTCACGCAGCTTTTGTACACGTTCTACTGAATTTTTCTCATTTTCCCACTGAATCTTCTGTGTCGAAAATTCGTCCTTTAACTCTGCCAGTTCTTTTTGCAGATTTGCCAGTCGTTCCTGACTGAGACGGTCAGTCTCTTTCTTCAAAGCCGTTTCTTCAATCTCCATCTGCATAATACGGCGGTTTAACTCATCTAATTCTGTCGGCATGGAATCAAGCTCTGTCTTAATCAGCGCACATGCTTCATCGACAAGGTCAATTGCTTTATCCGGAAGAAACCGATCCGAAATATATCTGTTGGAAAGCACCGCTGCCGAAACTAATGCACCATCTGTAATCTTCACACCGTGGAATACTTCATAGCGTTCCTTCAAACCTCTTAAAATAGAAATGGTATCTTCTACGGTCGGTTCATCTACCATAACCGGCTGGAATCTTCGTTCCAGTGCCGCATCTTTTTCAATGTACTCACGGTATTCGTCCAGTGTGGTCGCACCGATACAATGTAACTCGCCGCGGGCAAGCATTGGTTTTAACAACTGTCCGGCATCCATGGCTCCGTCTGACTTGCCTGCTCCTACAATCGTATGCAGCTCATCAATGAAAAGTATAATCTCTCCGTCGGAATTTTTAATGTCATCAAGCACTGCCTTCAAACGTTCTTCAAATTCACCACGGTATTTTGCCCCTGCAACAAGCGCACCCATATCGAGTGCAAATAACTTTTTATTCTTCAGGCCTTCCGGAACATCACCACGGACGATCCTCTGTGCCAGCCCCTCCACTGCTGCCGTTTTACCGACACCAGGTTCACCGATTAAAACCGGATTATTCTTCGTTTTTCTCGATAAAATACGAATCACATTCCGGATTTCCGCATCACGTCCAATAACCGGGTCCATTTTCTGGTTACGCGCACGTTCTACCATATCGTAACCGTATTTTTCTAATGTATCATAAGTTGCTTCCGGATTATCCGATGTCACTCTCTGGTTGCCGCGCACCGTAGAAAGTGCTTTTAAGAAACGGTCCCTTGTAATGCCGTATTCCTTGAAAAGCTCCTTCATCGCTCTATTCGGATATTTCAACAGACAAAGGAACAAATGCTCCACAGAAACATATTCGTCTCCCATCTGCTTTGCTTCATCTTCTGCGTGAATCAGAACCTTATTCAAATCCTGTCCCACATAAACCTGTCCGCCGGACACTTTGACACGTGCAGAAAGTTTCCTTATCGCATTGTCCTTAAAGTGTTCCTTCTGGATTTCCATTTTCTCAATCAGTTTCAAAATCAGACCATCGTCCTGCTGCAGCAGTGCTACAAGCAAATGCTCCTGTTCAATTTCCTGATTGCCATATTCGTAGGC
>CAYMTX010000139.1:0-5812 GCA_964393475.1 uncultured Roseburia sp.
ATTTAATAGATATATAAGTAGAATATAGATAAGGGGAAAATATGTTAAAAAATATTTGTAAAGGTATGTTAATCGGAATTGCCAATATTATTCCGGGTGTCAGTGGAGGAACTATGGCGGTGTCTATGGGAATTTATGACAGATTGATTCACTGTATCAGCCATCCGTTTAAGGATTTGAAGAATAATATTCTTTTTCTGATTCCGATTGCCCTTGGTATGGGCATTGCTATTATTGCCAGTGCTTTTGGAATTGACTATTTATTTAAAACATTTCCGTTACAGACAAACCTATTGTTTATTGGTTTGATTATGGGAAGTCTGCCTGCTATTTACGGAAAAGTAAAGATGGCTACTATGCGAATCGGTCATATTTTAGCTGCTGTTATTTTCTTTGCGGTAGTTGTTGGTATGGCAATGTTGAATGGCTCCAATGGAAGTTATGTGCAGTTAGAGCCGACGCTGACAGGAATGATATTACTGTTTCTTGTGGGCGTGTTGGCATCTGCTACTATGGTAATTCCGGGGGTTAGTGGTTCTATGATGTTGCTTTTATTAGGATACTATAATCCGATTTTGGATGCGATTAAGACATTTTTTATGTCAGTTCTGGGATTCGATTTGCCAGTATTGTTTCGCACGATGTTAATATTGGTACCTTTTGGAATCGGTGTTTTGGTAGGAATGGTGATAATTGCCAAGATTATTGAAGTAGTTTTTGAACGATATCCAATTTATGCTTATTGGGGAATCATAGGTCTGCTTTTTGGTTCACCGATTGCTATTTTAATGATAGGAACATTCTACGAAATAACAGTGATTGGAATTTTGACAGGAATCATTGCATTGCTGTGTGGATTATTTATTTCGAACAAACTGGGAGAGAAATAAGAAGGAGTGGTTAGATGACGATTTATGTGCTTGGAATTGCAGTTGTAATATTGCTTTGTGTGTTGGCAGAGAAGTTTTCGGATAAATTTGGTATGCCGGCTTTGATTTTGTTTATGTTTATCGGCATGCTGTTCGGAAGTGACGGTATTTTTAAGATACCGTTTGATAACTTTGAACTTGCGGAAAATATCTGCTCCATCGCATTGGTATTTATTATGTTTTATGGTGGTTTTAATACGAAGTGGAGTGTGGCAAAACCGGTGGCGGTGAAAGCGATTACCCTGTCTACGATGGGAGTTCTTTTGACGGCGGGGATTACTACGCTGGTATGCAGAATGTGTCTCGGACTGACACTGCAGGAAAGTTTTCTGATTGGTGCGGTGTTATCGTCTACCGATGCTGCCAGTGTCTTTGCAATTTTAAGAAAACATAAATTGAACTTAAAAGATGGTACCGCTTCTATTCTAGAAGTGGAAAGTGGTAGTAATGACCCGGTTTCTTATATGCTGACTGTGATAGCGGTTAGTATGATGGGCAGGGGAGATTCCACGAATGTAGTACTTCTTATTGCATTGCAGCTGATATTTGGTCTGTTAATCGGTGTGGTTATGGCGAGGATTTCTCTGTTTATTATGACAAAGACAAGGCTGATTTCGGATGGGCTTGATACAATTTTTATGATTGCTATGGTATTGGTATGTTATGGTGTTGCAAGTGTGCTGAACGGAAATGCGTATCTGAGTTTATATTTATTCGGTATCATGATTGGTAACAGCCGTATCCGTAACAAGCAAATGCTGATTCCGTTTTTTGACGGTGTGACCAGTTTGTCCCAGATATTAATCTTTTTCCTGATTGGACTGCTGAGCTTTCCGCATCAGATGCCACAGATTATACCGCTTGCACTTGCTATTGTGCTGACATTGACGGTAATCGCCCGCCCGATAGCCGTATTTGTATTGATGTTTCCGTTTAAGAGCAGTATCAGACAAAACCTGTTGATTTCATGGGCAGGTTTGCGAGGTGCATCTTCTTCTGTATTTGCAATTATGGCGGTGGCAGCAGGCATTTCCATGAAGCAGGATTTGTTTCATATTGTGTTTATGGTTTCTCTTTTTTCTGTTTCGATTCAGGGAACATTTTTGCCGTATATCGCACAGAAATTGGACATGGTAGACAATGATGCCGATGTCAGAAAGACCTTCAACGATTATCAGGAGGAAACAGCATTGCAGTTGATGGCAATGAATGTCACCGAAGGACATCCGTGGGCGAATAAAATGATTAAAGATGTCGGGATGCCGTCCGGTGCGCTTGCACTTATGATTAAACGTGAGGACGAAACTATTATCACGAAGGGAGATACACTCATCCATGCCGGTGACAATGTTATTTTAAGTGTACCTCCGTATGTGCCTTCTGAGAATGAACAGTTGGAAGAACGCTATATCTCAAGAAAAGATGCATGGTGCAATAAGAAGATTGCAGAATTAGAGCTTGGAGAAAATGAGCTTGTCGCAATGATAATCCGTGGTGAGGAAACAATTATACCGGATGGAAAAACGATCATTTGCGAGCGAGATGTGGTGGTATTGTATAAGTAAACGTTTAGTTCTATGTCTTTCATATGGAAATTATCTGTTGTATTTTTGACGTTTGGGTATAGAAGAAAATTTAGGATGCTGATACCCAATTTTTCGCTGATTTTCAGTCAAAAATATAGGAAAATGACTGGTTTTGGGTATTGGTGCTTAGGAGTGCAGGCTGATACCCAAAATTTTTGTTTTTTTGGGTACTCGGTTTCTTTTTTTCTGTCTGTACCCAAACGACATGTATTTAAATACATTTTCGGTATATACAATAGGATGCAAGCTGTGATGACACATGATTTTATTATGGTAAGTATTCGCAGAAAGTGGTATAATCGAAAAGATAGATAGTAACGATTGGGAGAAGCAACATGAGGTTAAAAAATATCTTAATTGTGGTAAAAGATATAGAGCAATCAAAACAATTTTATCATAAGTTGTTTGGGCTGGATGTAGTACTTGATAATGATGGTAACGTGATTATGACACAAGGGCTTGTACTGCAGGATGAGAAAATATGGAAGAACTTTCTTGAGAAGGATATTATTCCGCAAAGCAATTCCTGTGAATTGTATTTTGAGGAAACAAATATAGAAGCATTTATTGAAAAATTGGAAACCCTTTATCCGTCCGTACAATATGTCAACAAACTTATGACACATAAATGGGGACGGAAGGTGATTCGTTTTTACGATTTGGACGGAAATCTGATTGAGGTGGGTACACCAACATCTTTAAATGAAGCAGGAGGACAACATAAATGAGAATGTACGACTTAATAACTAAAAAAAGAAACGGAGCGGCTTTGACAGAAGCGGAAATCAATTACATGATTACCGAATATGTAGCCGGCAATATTCCGGACTATCAGATGTCTGCTTTTTTAATGGCGGTTTACTTTAAGGGAATGACCGAAGAAGAAACAGTTGCAATGACGCAGGCAGTGGCACATTCCGGTGATATGGTTGATTTGTCCGGTATTTCCGGCATGAAGGTAGATAAACATTCGACCGGTGGCGTAGGGGATAAGACTTCCCTTGTGATTGCTCCAATTGTGGCAGCATGCGGTGCAAAAGTTGCGAAAATGTCCGGCAGAGGCTTAGGTCATACCGGAGGAACGGTTGACAAATTAGAATCCATTCCGGGACTTCGGACAGCATTGACACAGGAAGAGTTTTTTGAGGTGGTCAATAAAACCGGCTTAAGTATTGTAGGACAGTCCGGTAATCTGGCTCCGGCAGACAAAAAGCTCTATGCCCTTCGTGATGTAACGGCAACGGTTGACAGTATTCCGCTGATTGCAGTGTCTATCATGAGTAAGAAATTAGCAGCAGGCAATGACAGTATTTTATTAGATGTAAAGACCGGAAGCGGTGCGTTTATGAAGACCGTTGAAGATTCCATTGCCCTTGCGGAAGAAATGGTGAAAATCGGTGAAAATGCGGGCAGAAGAACAGCAGCATTAATTACGAATATGGATATTCCGTTGGGAAATAATATCGGTAACAGTTTGGAAGTAATCGAAGCGGTCAATACATTAAAAGGACACGGACCGGCTGATTTTACTGAGGTATGCTTAAATCTGGCAGGAAATATGCTCTATCTGGCAGGTGTTGGTACCATTGAAGAGTGTATTGAGAAAGCAAAAGCAGCAATTGCAGACGGCAGTGCATTAGAGCGTCTGGCGGCTATGGTAGAAGCACAGGGCGGTGACCCGGAATATATCCACAACACGGAGAAATTTGAAAAAGCAACATATACCTTTGATGTAACAGCAGAAAAAGACGGTTATATCGTTTCTATGGATACCGAAAGCTGTGGTATTGCATCCTCCATGCTTGGTGCAGGACGTGAGACAATCGACAGTGCGCTTGATTTTACGGCAGGAATTGTGATACACAAAAAGACAGGTGCAAAGGTGTCAAATGGGGAAGTGCTTGCAACGATGTATACAACAAAACCGGAACTGTTTGAAGCAGCGGCAGAACGCTACCGGAAAGCAGTAGTCATTGCGGAAGAAAAACCGGAGGCACAGCCGCTTATTTATGCCCGTGTGACGAAAGAACGTGTGGAACGATTTGCATAAGAGTTAGGTAAGAAAGGGAGGATAAATAGATGATGAATCCGGCAGATATGATGAAGATTATGAGTGCGAAAAACAAATTTGATGCGAACCATCCGAAGTTTTCCGCATTTTTAAAGGCGGTATTATCCCGCCCGATACAGGAAGGCACAGTAATTGAGATGACGGTGACAAGACCGGGAGAAGAACCGATTACAACGAATCTGAAAGTGCAGCAGTCGGATTTGGACTTGTTGCAGGAATTGCAGAATATCGGACGATAATGCTCCGGCACAGCTCAAAACAATAGATGTTTTGAGCCAAAAAACGATTCCGCCATAACGAAAATAAGGCTGTTTCGTAATGCCGGCATGTAAGAAGGCAATTGATGGGCAGAAAAGAAAGGGTATTTGAAGTACCATACAATGAGACAGTTACAGAAAAGGAGACAGATATGCTGGGAAAGCTCAAAGAACATCAGGTTGACGGGAATAAAGTGTGTTTTACGTTTGAAGAAAGAAAAGCATACATTGAGTTTTTACGTGCAGATATTGCAAATGTTTTTGTGCCATATGAAAGTGAAGAACACCGTTCCAAGGCAATAGAAGAGCGACCGGATGAACCGGTGGTATTTACGGTGCAGAAGGAAGCAGATGCAGTAGTAATTGCAACAGATGAGCTGGTTGTAAAGGTTTATGATGAATTTTACGTAGATTTTTACAAACCGGATGGAACCGTTTTATGTGCCGATTACCGTGGAAAACGCAAAATGCGGCCGCTTTTGTCGGAAAAATCACTGGCTGTCCTGAAAGCTGAAGGGCATGATGTATCCGCCGGCAGTGAGACTGAGTATACCGTACAGGCAGTCAAAGCCATTGATTCCAATGAAAAATTTTATGGATTGGGTGATAAGACCGGATTTTTGAACAAACGCAGTTATGATTATGAGAACTGGAATTCCGATTTACCACAAGCACATACGGACGGCTTTAAGGCATTGTACAAATCCGTTCCGTTTTTCATTACATTAAAAGACAGTGGTGTATATGGTATCTTTTTTGACAATACATACAAGTCTTATATGGATATGGGAAAAGAAAGCACAGAATATTTCTTTTTCGGGGCAAATGCAGGCAACTTAGATTATTACTTTTTTGCAGGAACATGCATGGCAGATGTCGTAAGCGGATATACTTACCTGACAGGAAGAACACCGCTGCCGCAGCTTTGGACACTGGGTTATCATCAGTCCAGATGGGGCTATGATTCTG
>CAYMTX010000140.1:0-5610 GCA_964393475.1 uncultured Roseburia sp.
ATTTGAGTGAATTTCAGTATGTTATAGAAGATGGTAAATGGAATATTAACAAAAAATAGACAACATAAATTTTAGAAAAATGTTATTTTAGAATTAAGAAATAAAGCCGGTTTATCACAGGATGAACTTGCAGAAAAAGTATATGTTACAGTATAGCAAATACATTATACAGGAGGCAGATGAATGCAGATAACTATTGCAGAATTGGAAGACTATTTGCTGGATCATTACAGTAATGGCGGTATTTATCGAAAGAAAGTGGAAAAATATAAGTAAAGCATAAATAACTTCCTTTCCCAGATAAAGAGAACACTTTTGAGGAAACATGGAGAGTTCTTAAAATCGGAGGAGATGGTCATTTTCCGTTGGCGATAAATTTGTCAGTATACCTGTATTATGCATCTGCAAATGCAACACTTATTGCGTGTCTTGACCGTTTGTTTTTAAGTACTACTTTTGATAAAACAATGAAGGTTGGTGCGAGTGTTGTATGTGTAAGACGAGGTGGATGTTCTTCTACGTTTGATGAATTGAATAAGTTTTTTACAATTTCGGGTATGCCGATTGCATCCAGCCAATATTGGAACAGTATTCATGGACTCGAGTGTGGAGAAGCAGAAAAAGATGAGGAAGGCAGACAGGTTATGTGCACGTTGGCAAGAAATATGACCTTCTTGATGAAGAGTATCGCGCTCGGTAAGGAAATGTATGGTTTGCCGGAAAAAGAAGAACCGATTGAGACAAATTTTATAGTTGGCGGGGAGTTATAATCAAAGAATAAAGTTATGCAAAAGGAGATTTGGCATGTTCAATAAGCATGAAATATCACGTAATGCGTGTCAATTATACGGCGGTCAAGCAAAGTGTGGCTACGATTGGTGGTGGCACTCTTTTACTGCGCGGAATGAGAAGACGGGAGAGGAAAAGCCATTTTTCATCGAATATTTCCTCTGTAATCCACAAAGCGGCAGCGAAAAGCCTCTGTTTGGTCAGCTCGAAGAAAATCAAAAGAATGGTGTTAATCCGTCGTATCTGATGATTAAGGCTGGTTCTTGGGGAGAGGATGCCGCACAGTTACATAGATTTTTCGGTTGGAATCATATTGGGGTGTCCTTTGGTGCCCCATTTTCGGTTAAGGCAGATGATTGCTATTGTACAGAAACTGAAATGCGTGGTCATGTTAAGGTTGTGAATGCAGAAGAGCATTCCGAATGGATGTGTCAAAACGGTGAAATGTCATGGAATCTCAAAATTGATAAAAAGGTAGCTTTTAACGTAGGTTACGGTGCAGGAAAGCTGTTCCGCAAGATGTAGATCTTCGAGATGTTCTGGCATGCTGAGGGAATGAAAACCGCATACGTGGGCGAGGTCATTTGGAATGGTGAGAGATACATTGTCACGCCTGAAACTTGCTACGGTTATGCAGATAAGAATTGGGGGAAGGATTTTACTTCACCTTGGGTATGGCTTTCGTCCAATCATCTAACGAGCAAAATTACAGGTGAGAAATTGAACGACAGTGTATTTGATATCGGTGGCGGTTGTCCGAAGGTCGGTCCTGTTGCACTCAAACGAAAGCTCTTGTCTGCCTACTGGCATGAAGGTAAGTGTTATGAGTTTAATTTTTCAAAGTTTTGGACATTTACACGTACGAAATTTGATTGCAAAGAAACGGATACGCAGATTGTTTGGCATGTGGAGCAGAAGACATGGCGAAATCGTATGGTGACTGACATTACCTGCGAGAAGAAGGATATGCTTCTTGTCAATTATGAAGCACCAAATGGAAAAAAACTGCATAATCGGCTTTGGAATGGTGGCAATGGAAAAGGAACGGTAAAACTTTACCGTGGCAGGAAACTCATCGATGATGTAATCTGTGAGAATGTGGGCTGTGAGTACGGAGAGTATGATGATGTAGATTAACAAATGAACATTTGACAGAAAGTCTGAATTAGAGATATAGGAGCAAGTATAATGAGAACGAGAGAAGCAGTATTAAAATATGGTTTGACATTTCCGGATACCTATATTGATGCTCCGTTTCACGATGAGAACTGGCAGCTTGTCCGGATACGAGGCAGTAAGAAAGCATTTTTATGGACATATGAAAAGCTATGATTTGATGTAAATGGTATGATGAAATTTACATCCTTGATTTCTAATAGTACAATTATTAAACTATATCTAGAAAAACAAGCAAGTAATGAAAAATAGAAGGAGGTTATGTATGAAGAAGATTGTATGTACGATGTTATGCATTTTACTTGTTTTTAGTTTGAACGCCTGTGGCGGAAATGTTAATGAAGTGAAGACGCATAGTGAGGAATCTGAAATGTATTCTCAAGATGACATTAATGTTGCTATTGAAACAATAAAAAAAGAGTTTGAGAGAGATTGGAAGGGCTGTACTCTGACAGAGATTTATTATGCAGGAGATGACAGTTCTAAAAAATACCAAGATTGGGCTGATAGGAATGATGCGGACGAAGTCATTGTTTTATTATCTTCATTCGATGTCGATTCATCTGGCGGAGATGGGTCATTGAATCCTGATAGTACATATAGCGAGTGGATGTGGATTTTAGTTAGAACAGACGGCGGACAATGGCAACATGTTGATCATGGATATTAAATAATTTTATATTTTATAAGATATAAACTTATCTCATTAAGGATGAGCTTATTTTTATGCTTGTAAGAACAGGAGGTGTATTAGGAGCAGTTGGCATTGTTGTTTCAGAAATCTATAAGTTTTTTACTTGGCATGTAATGAATATTACCGAAGAAATTATTATTTTAGTAACGTGTATATTATTGTTGAGTACATGTTAAAAACAACTAAAGTTGTTGACTATTTGTGACGTCTGTGGAATGGAGGATTAACATGAAGTACGCATTTATAAACGGGATAATTTTAGATGGAAACTTAGATATGGAGCCGGTTTTTGGGAAAGCAATCCTAGTGGATGGAGAAACAATTACAGACATTGTTGATGCAGAGGAAAATTTGGACGGATATGAAAGAGTTGATTTGGGCGGAAAATATATCTGTCCGGGGCTTATCAATATGCATATACATCTTCCGGCAACTGGTAAGCCGAAGAAAAAAGAATCAGATCCAAAGAAACTGGTAAGTCTTATTACACGCAATGCACTGATGAAAAAGGTACTTTGGGCGATTTGTGAATCTGCTGTCAAAACACAGCTTTACAGTGGCGTGACTACTGTGCGTACAGTAGGCGGAGTGCTGGATGTGGATTCTAAGCTACGTGATGAGATTTCGGCAGGAAAGAAGATAGGTCCGCGTATATTAGCTGCGAATATGGCCGTCTCAGTTCCGAGCGGGCATATGGCAGGTTCTTTGGCTTATGTTGCACACAGTGCAGAGGAGGCACGGCAGTACGTTCGCCGGATAGCACAGGAACAGCCGGATTTGATTAAACTGATGATTACAGGCGGAGTACTTGATGCAACTGTAAAAGGAGAACCGGGTGTTTTGAAGATGCCGCCGGAATATGTCAAGGCGGCTTGCGAAGAAGCGCATAAGCATAATCTGATAGTGGCAGCGCATGTAGAGAGTCCGCAAGGGGTCAAAGTGGCGTTAGAGAATGGTGTGGATACAATTGAGCATGGTGCGAATGCAGATGATGAGATGATTGAACTCTTTCAGAAGAGAAAAGCAGCATTGATTACGACGTTATCTCCGGCACTTCCGTATGCATTATTTGACCGTTCTGTCAGCCATGCAACGGAGGAAGCACAGTATAATGGTAAGGTTGTATTTGACGGAATTATAGACTGTGCCAAAAAATGTCTTGAAAACGGAATACCGGTTGGACTTGGTACAGATACCGGTTGTCCTTTCATTACACATTATGATATGTGGAGAGAACTTTTTTATTTTCATAAGTATTGCGGTGTTTCTAATCAATTTGCATTGTACACGGCGACAAAGCGCAATGCCCAGATTGCAGGGATAGAGGAACAGACGGGAACAATCGAAGCAGGAAAATGTGCGGATATGATTGTAGTAGAGAAAAATCCGTTGGAAGATTTATCTGCACTTCGTGATGTACAGATGGTAATTTCAAGAGGAAGATTGATCTCTAATCCAAAAGTAAAAAAATACAAAAATGTAGAAATGGAATTGGATAAATTCCTGAGATAGCGTATAAAAGCAATTTTATACGAGAAAACATTGAAAAAAAATCTCATTTATAGTATTATAAAATATAAGTGTTATATTTTTAACATAGTTCATATTTTATTTGGAAAAAGGATAAAAAATACTTATCAGGAGGGAAATTATGTATCCAATCGTAAGAAGAGAACAGCTTGCAGACAAGATTTACCTGATGGATGTAAAAGCTCCACGAGTAGCTCAGTACTGTCAGCCGGGTCAGTTCGTAATTGTAAAAATTGATGAGGTGGGAGAACGTATTCCGTTGACAATCTGTGATTATAACAGAGAAGAAGGCACGATTACAATTGTTTTCCAGGTAGTAGGTGCATCTACACAGAGAATGGTAGACTTACAGGTGGGGGATAATTTCCAGGATTTTGTTGGACCGCTTGGTTGTGAATCAGACTTAGTACATGAAAGCATTGAAGATTTAAAAGCAAAGAAAATCTTATTCATCGCAGGCGGTGTTGGTACCGCTCCGGTATATCCACAGGTGAAATGGTTACATGAGCAGGGTGTTGAATGTGATGTAATTATTGGTGCAAGAAATAAAGATTTATTAATTTTAGAAGATGAAATGCGTGCTGTATGTAAGAATTTATATGTGACAACAGATGATGGTTCTTATGGTTTTAAGGGAACCGGTACAGCACAGTTACAGGAACTTTGGGATAATGGTGCGCGTTATGATCATTGTGTAGCAATCGGACCAATGATTATGATGAAATTCGTATGTAAATTGACAAAAGAACTCGGTATTCCGACAGTTGTTTCTATGAATCCGATTATGGTAGACGGAACAGGTATGTGTGGTGCTTGCCGTTTAGTAGTTGGAAATGAAGTGAAATTTGCATGTGTAGATGGACCGGAATTTGACGGACATTTGGTTGATTTTGACCAGGCAATGAGAAGACAGGCACAGTATAAGACCGAAGAAGGCCGTGCAATGCTTGCATTAGAAGAAGGCGATACACATCATGGCGGATGTGGACACTGCCATTAATCATTGTTTCGTAATAATCTTGATATAGAACGTCGCAGAAAGCGGCAGAATGGAGTGAAAAAATGGACGTATTAAAAAGAGTACCGGTTCGTGAACAGGACGCAGTTGTTCGTTCAGGGAACTTTGAAGAAGTATGTTTAGGTTATAATGAAGAGGAAGCAATGGCAGAAGCTGCCCGTTGTCTTAATTGTAAAAATGCAATGTGTATGAAAGGATGTCCGGTTTCTATCGATATTCCGGGATTTATTTCACAGGTAAAAGAAGGAAACTTCGAAGAGGCTTATCAGGTTATCAGTAAATCTTCTGCACTTCCGGCTGTTTGTGGTCGTGTATGTCCACAGGAGACACAGTGTGAAGGTAAATGTATCCGTGGCATTAAGGGAGAGCCGGTTGCTATTGGTAAATTAGAGCGTTTTGTAGC
>CAYMTX010000141.1:0-5547 GCA_964393475.1 uncultured Roseburia sp.
GATTATGAATGGTTTGCGAATTGTAATTATGAAGGTACTGAATAATTATAAAATGGAGAGAAAATGGCAACATTAGGAATTCCGGCAAATACCATTGCGGTATTGCAGAAGTATAATTTTAATTTTCAGAAGAAATTCGGACAGAACTTTTTGATTGATACACATGTATTGGATAAGATCATCGAGGAATCCTGCATTACAAAGGATGATTTTGTGTTGGAAATCGGACCGGGTATCGGCACGATGACGCAGTATTTGTGTGAGAATGCCCGTGAAGTCGCAGCAGTAGAGATTGATAAGAATTTGATACCGATTCTTGCGGATACTTTGAGTGCATATGATAATGTGGAAGTGATTAATGATGATATTTTGAAAGTGGATATTAATCGTCTTGCACAGGAAAAAAACGGAGGAAGACCAATAAAAGTTGTGGCAAACCTGCCGTACTATATTACAACCCCGATTATTATGGGATTGTTTGAAAGTCATGTTCCGATTGATACTATTACAATTATGGTACAGAAGGAAGTGGCGGACCGAATGCAGGTAGGACCGGGGACAAAGGATTATGGTGCTCTTTCTTTGGCGGTACAGTATTATGCAAAGCCGGAAATCGTGGCAAATGTGCCACCGAACTGCTTTATGCCGAGACCGAATGTAGGCAGTGCAGTTATCCGCCTGACCAGACATGCAGAGCCTCCGGTACAGGTAGAGAATGAGAAAATGATGTTTCGATTAATCAGGGCATCTTTTAACCAGCGCAGAAAAACGCTGGCAAATGGATTGGGCAATGCGCCGGATATTCCGCTTTCTAAAGAGCAGATTCAGGAAAGTATTCTGGAACTGGGAGTGCCGGTAACGATTCGCGGAGAGGCATTGACCTTGGAACAGTTTGCTGCATTGAGTAATATTGTGACGGCAAAATTGAAAAATAAATAGTATGAAAATGAGGTTTAAATAAGTATGGAAGAATTAAAGAATGAAAATGTAACTGAGCAGTCAGGCGCAGAAGAACATACGCCGGAGCAGCGTCCGAGCACAAAGTATGGCAGAACTGCATATCAGCAGCAGATGCAGGAGGCGCAGGGTGAAGCAGTACAGGAGACTGTTCAGTGGAATGCAGAGCAGCAATATCATGCATATACATCATACGAAGAGCCGAAACAGGAAGTAAAGCAGGTAATAGGATATATTTTGATGGCGTTAGTAGCAGTGTCAGGTATTGTGGGACTTATATATAACAGTTTATTATCCCGTGTATACAGCATGGGAGATACGATTGAGGAGATTGCAGACGTAACAATTACTGTGTCTCATGAGCCGGTTATGGTTCTGCTGTCAACGATCACGGATATTCTTTTCTGGGCAATTATTGTTTGTATTGTGCTCGATATTATCCAACTTCGCAAAGCAGGCAAAAACATCACAGGAGCGATTCTTTTCGCAATTTTCCTGCGCCCGGCGTATTTTATCTGGAGAGCACATTTGCTTGGCCAGAAAAAAGTTATGCCGATTATTTATGCGGTTGTTGTGTATCTGCTTTTTATTGCACAGATAGGAGTTATATTAGCAGCATCAACAGAAATGGTTATGAGAACGATGTTTTAACAGGCTATTACATAAAATCCTTCTTGTCACATATAATGTGTAGACAAGGAGGATTTTTATGTATAAAAGAAAAATCTTTAAACAAAAAATAAATCTTTTGCTCAGTATCGTTCTTGTATTTGTAGTACTTCCGGTGTTTATCACTACATTTCTCGGAAGATTGGAAATCGAGGATTTGCTATTTAATCGCCCGGAAAATGTGGCGCAGGAAAAAGAGGTTTTATTCCCGGAAACATTAGCAAAACAAATCAACATTCAGATGCCGGATGAGGCAATAAAAGCGCAAAGTGTAATTGCTCGAACGCAGATTAAACTGGCGGAGAAAAAGGGGGAGGAAGCCCCGGTAGGATTTACCATTACGGAGTTACAGGAATTGTGGGGCGCACAATTTGAGAAATATTATCAGCGGTTGCAGGAGTTGATTGCGGAAACGGAAGGAGAGACCTTGCAATATAACGGGGAGTATATTTACGCGGCTTATCATCAGTCCAGTGCGGGGAATACCCGAAGTATGAGTGAGTATTATGAAAAGAGTGCAATGCCGTATCTGACAGGGGTGGCATGCCATGAAGACACTACATCGGAAGGTTATTTAAATGTTTTTTTCTGGACGAAGGAAGATTTTTTGGCATTATGCAAAAGTGCATTTCCGGAAGAGAATATAAGCAGTGGTGGGGACATTCAAATTTTAAAAAGAGATTCTGCCGGCTATGTATTGGAAGTGCAGGTTGGACAAACCATTTATGAAGGTGAGTCGTTTCGAAAAAAACTAATGCTTCCCTCAGCGTATTTTGAACTTACTCTAATCGAAGAAGATATCCGTATAGTAACTATGGGACAGGGACATGGTTTTGGGCTGAGTCAGCATATGGCAGGCAGGATGGCTGAAGAAGGAAAAAAATATCAGGAAATTTTGGAATACTTTTATAAAGGTATAGCAATAATCGAATAAATACATATAAAACCGGAAACACTATAGATGTAAAAAACTATGGAAGGTGAAGGTTATGAGAAGAAATAAGGTATTTGATTTTTTGTTCAGAAAGCAGTATGTAATCGCAGGATGTCTTGTTCTTTGTGCGGGCGTGGGAATGACAGCGTTATATAATTATAATCAGGGGCAGGAACGTGCGCGGTTGGAACAGGAACTGGCGGAAAACGACCGATACGTAGAGGAAGAAACACAGATGGAGAATGTAACATCTATCATTCCGCCAAAGAATAGTAATACAAATCAAGCAGTGAAGGACATTCAGAAGCAGGAAGAAAATGCAATTGTAGAAGGTGAAATTTTTGCTGAAGGGGATGAAGGGCTTGTGGATGAGTCTATGCTGTTAGAAGAGGAAAAAGTGCTGGCCGAAGGGTCTGAGAGTGAAGAAAAGGATACGCAAAAGGCAATAGAGAAGAAAGTGTCAGCAACGGTACCAAGTCTCAGTTTTCCGGCAGAGGAAGGTCTGCTCTGGCCGATGGATGGCAATGTGATTATGAATTATAGTATGGATGCTACTATTTACTATGCAACGCTTGATCAATATAAGTATAATCCGGCAATTATTATAGCAGGTGACGTCAATAATAAGGTTTATTCGGTTGCAAAAGGTAAAATTACAGATATTTCACAAAATGAAGTAACCGGTACAACTGTGACAGTGGATTTGGGAGACGGATACCGTGCAATTTATGGTCAGTTGAAGGAGCTGAACTTCAAAGTAGGTGATTATTTAGAGTCCGGACATGTCATTGGTTATGTAAGTGAACCAACGAAATATTATTCTGTGGAGGGAAGTAATCTGTATTTTGAACTGCAAAAGGATGGAGAACCGGTAGATCCGATTGTGTACTTTGAGTAATTATAAAAGTTTTTCTTGAAACGCGGTCAGGTCTAAGATATAATTACTGACGGCATTGCGCCAAAATCAGGAACATATGGAAAGTGAATCGAATATAATAGAGTATCATTCGCAATCGATTCTTCACATTTTGACAGAAGATATAAAGCGAATTTAAAAATCCCCCAGCAAAGGTACTCTTATCGATTGCTTTTTATAATTGCTGTTGCCCCTTCTTATGACAGAGAAGGAGGCATACATAATGAACAGAGAAGGAAGAGATGTATTTTCTTTCACGAAACAAGGAGAAAAAATGGAAACAGTTAGATTTGATGAATTAGATTTATATCCACAAGTGCTTCGTGCCATTAAAGAAATGGGATTTGAGGAAGCAACACCGATACAAAGCCGTGCGATTCCGGCAGTGATGTCAGGCGCAGATGTGATTGGACAAGCCCAGACGGGAACCGGTAAGACAGCCTCTTTTGGTATCCCTGCTTTACATAAGGTGGATGTGAACAGCAGAAAGACACAGATTATTATTTTATCACCGACCCGTGAGCTGGCAATTCAGGTATCAGATGAAATCCGCAAGCTGGCAAAATATATGCACGGTGTCAAAGTGTTGCCGGTATATGGCGGACAGGATATCTCCCGCCAGATTAAGGCATTAAAGGGCGGTGCACAGATTATTATCGGTACACCGGGACGTGTTATGGATCATCTTCGCAGAAAAACAATCCGTTGTGATGCAGTGAATACGGTGATTCTGGATGAAGCAGATGAGATGTTAAACATGGGCTTCCGTGAAGATATCGAGACAATTTTAGAATATATTCCGCAGGAAGACCGACAGACGATTTTATTCTCTGCCACCATGCCGAAGCCGATTTTGGATATTACCAAAAAATATCAGCATGATGCCATTACAATTAAAGTAGTAAAAAAGGAACTGACTGTTCCGAGTATTGAGCAGTATTACTATGATGTAAAACGCAAGGATAAGACGGAAGTGCTTACCCGTCTTTTGGATTACTATAATCCTAAGCTGTCACTTGTATTCTGTAATACGAAAAGAATGGTAGACGAATTAACAGATGCATTGAAAAGCCGCGGTTATCTTGCAGAAGGACTGCATGGTGATATGAAGCAGGTACAACGTGACCGTGTTATGAAAGCATTCCGCAGTGGCAAAGTAGAAATACTGATTGCAACGGACGTAGCGGCGCGCGGTATTGACGTAGATGATGTGGAAGCAGTATTTAACTACGATATTCCGCAGGATGAGGAGTATTATGTACACCGTATCGGAAGAACCGGACGAGCTGGAAGAACCGGGCGGGCATTTACGTTTATAAAAGGAAAAGAAGTTTATAAGCTAAAAGATATTATGCGTTACTGCAAGACAAAAATTCTTGCAATGCCGATTCCATCTGCGAATGACGTGGCACAGATTAAAGCAGAAAAAGTCATGGAAGAAATCGGCGCAATCATTGAGAATGAAGACCTCCGAGAGATGATTGACATCATCGAACGTCAGGTAAATGAAGCCGATTATACGGCAATGGATATAGCAGCAGCATTTTTGAAACAGGCACTTGGTCAGGTGAATCTCGCAAATGATGACGGCGAAAGTGAAGCAGACTGGGGTGATACCGGAGCAGAAGAAGGTATGGTGCGTCTGTTTGTGAATGTGGGTAAGAAAGACCACTTAAAACCAAGCAATATTTTAGGAATGATTGCAGGGGAATCCAAAATTCCGGGGAAAGTAGTCGGTGCAATTGATATGTACGACAAATACACATTTGTGGAAGTACCGCGTGAATATGGAAGAACGGTTCTCGAAGCAATGAAAAATGCAAAAATCAAAGGACGTTCAGTGAACGTGGAACCGGCGAACCAGAAATAATAGAGAGAATTCAGAAAAGCATTTACATCTAATGGTGTAGATGCTTTTCGTTATATTCTCAAACTTCATCAAATCTTAATAGTTTCCCATCTTTTTAATTCATAAAAAAACTGTAAACTATGAATAGTTAATATTAATAAAGAATAATTCAGAAAACGAGGTACCCCATGTACAACATATTAGTATGCGATGATGAAAAGG
>CAYMTX010000142.1:0-5494 GCA_964393475.1 uncultured Roseburia sp.
TCTTGCAAGCGGTCAGAGTACCTTTATGGTAGAAATGAATGAAGTGGCGAATATTTTGCGAAATGCCACAAGTAACTCTCTGCTGATTTTAGACGAAATCGGACGCGGTACGAGTACTTTTGACGGTCTTAGTATTGCATGGGCAGTTGTAGAGCATATCAGTAATCCAAAGCTTTTGGGTGCAAAGACTTTATTTGCAACACATTACCATGAATTGACCGAGTTAGAAGGTAAGTTAAACAATGTAAATAACTATTGCATAGCAGTCAAAGAAAAAGGTGATGACATCGTATTTTTAAGAAAAATCGTCAAAGGCGGTGCAGATAAGAGTTATGGTATTCAGGTAGCCAAATTAGCAGGTGTACCGGATTCTGTCATTGAACGTGCGAAAGAAATCGTTGATAAACTGATTGAAAATGACATTGCATCCGTGGCACGCGGAATTGAAGTAAACGGTGCTGCTAAAGCCAAAAAGAAAAAAGAACAGTTAGATGAAGTAGATTTGGCACAGATGTCATTGTTTGATACAATGGGAGATGATACGATTATTGATGAGCTTCGAAATGTAGACTTATCAAATATGACACCGATTGATGCACTGAATAAACTGTATGAATTACAGAATAAAGTGAAGAACCGGTGGTAGGAGATAAATATGGAACTTGTGATAAAACATTTTAAAGAACTGACAACAGAAGAACTTTTTGAAATATATAAGCTTCGTGTATCTGTATTTGTTGTCGAACAAAATTGTGCATATCAGGACATTGATGATGCAGACAAGGCAGCTTATCATGTATATTTCAAAGATGAAGATGGTATTCAGGCGTACATCCGAGTGTTACCACAGGGTGCAACATATGAAGATGCCTCTATCGGCAGAGTTATTTCCATAAAACGTCGTCAGGGACTTGCAACCGCTCTTTTGAAAGAAGGAATTGCACTTGCCAAAGAAAAGTTTGGAGCAAATCGGTTAATGATAGGCGCACAGACATATGCCAGAAAGTTATATGAAGGTGTAGGATTTGTGCAGTCATCAGATGAATATATTGAGGACGGAATCCCGCATATTCATATGATATTAGAATACAGCACGATAGAAAATCACTTTACAGACACTTATAGGAACATAGGTGAGGAATAAATATGCCTACAATTAAGTTATTAGATCAGCAGACAATTGATAAAATTGCCGCCGGCGAAGTGGTAGAACGTCCATCTTCGGTGGTAAAAGAACTGGTGGAGAACGCTATTGATGCAAATGCCACTGCGGTTACAGTAGAGATTAAAGAGGGTGGTATTTCCTTTATCCGTATTACAGACAATGGATGTGGTATTGAAAAGGAGCAGATTCCGCTGGCATTTCTGCGTCATTCTACAAGTAAAATAAAATCAGTCGAAGATTTGCTTTCCATTTCTTCACTTGGTTTCCGTGGTGAAGCACTTTCCAGTATTGCGGCAGTTGCACAGGTAGAATTAATTACCAAAACATACAGTGACCTGACCGGTACGCGATATGTGATTGAAGGTTCAAAAGAAATTGCATGTGAGGAAATCGGTGCGCCGGAAGGCACAACATTTCTTGTGAAAAATCTTTTCTTTAATACACCGGCACGTCGTAAATTTTTAAAAACCGCGCCCACAGAAGGCGGTTATATTGCTGATTTAATGGAACGTATGGCATTGTCACATCCGAATGTATCTTTTAAATTTATTAATAACGGACAGACAAAGCTTCACACCTCCGGTAACGGCAATAAAAAAGATTTGATTTATCATATATATGGCAGGGATATTACAGCCTCCTTAATTGAAGTTCATGAGAAAACAGAGCTTTTTGAAATAGACGGTTTTATAGGAAAACCAAATGTTTCCCGCGGAAACCGAAACTATGAGAATTACTTTATTAACGGCAGATATATTAAAAGTGCTTTGCTGTCAAAAGCGATTGAAGAAGGCTATAAGGGCTTTCTGATGCAGCATCAATACCCGTTCTGTGTGCTTTATCTGCAAATGAACAGTGATTTGCTGGATGTGAATGTTCATCCGACAAAGATGGAACTTCGATTCAGCCAGAATGACGTGATATATAAATCGTTGTATGAAATTATCCGAAATGCACTGACGCATAAGGAATACATCCAACAAGTTCCGGTCAAAGAAGAAAAGCAACCGTTACAGACCCGTGAAATCATAAAAGATGCACCGGAGCCATTTGAGGTACGCAGACTTAGTGAAACGAGAATGCCGGATGTGAAAAAAACTGTTGCGGGTCAGACAGATAGTGGACGTTTGAGCGAAGAAACAAATGCGGCAACTGCAAATTTTTTAGACGGACGAAAACTGAATGATATTCGTAAGGCTGTATCTGTGGATAGTCCATATGAACGGAAGTATCCGGATGTAGTACGCGAAAGAATCAGCTTTGAAAAGCAAACAACACAAGATACTGCTGCAAACCGTGTGTTTGAAAGACTCGCAAGCCGACCATTGAATGTTGCTGCAAAGTCGTCCTCAGCAGAAGTAAACCTTGATATTCATCCACCTTCCGAAACAAAGAAAATAGTTGAAAAACCGCAAGACATATTTAAAACAAAGGCAGATACTACAGTAGCAGAAACAGAAATCTACGAACAACAGCAATTGGAAGTTTTAGATACCGGTTTTCTTACAGAGTCTGCCCGTAAAAAACACAAGATTATTGGTCAGCTTTTTGATACCTACTGGCTTATCGAATATGAAGAAAAACTTTTCATTATTGACCAGCATGCAGCCCATGAAAAAGTACTGTATGAGCAGATTATGGAGAAATTAAAAGCAAAAAGCTTTACATCGCAGACTGTCAGTCCGCCAATCATCCTGACATTGGACAATGAAGAAGTGGCAGCTTTGACAAAATATAAAAAAGAAATTGCGGACTTCGGATATGAAATCGATCCTTTTGGTGGCAAAGAATATGCAATTACAGCAATTCCGGCGGATTTTTCTGATGTGGACATGAAAACAATGTTTATTGATATGTTAGATGATTTTAGCAATATAAGCGGTGAACAGGCACCGATTTTAATTATGGAAAAGGTTGCTTCCATGTCTTGTAAAGCAGCGGTAAAAGGACATGACCGTCTTTCATTAGAGGAAGCTACACATTTGATTGATACGTTGCTGACATTGGAAAATCCATATCAGTGTCCACATGGCAGACCAACCATTATTTCAATGACAAAGTATGAGTTAGAAAAGAAATTTAAGCGTATTGTTTAGAGGCAAAGAAGAATAATTCAGTAGAAATAAGAAAGAGGGAGGGCTACAATGAAAAAGAAGCCATTTATTGTTTTAACCGGACCGACAGCGGTAGGAAAAACAGCGCTTTCCATTGCTCTTGCCAAAGCCGTGAATGGTTCCATTATATCGGCAGATTCTATGCAGGTGTACAAGCACATGGATATCGGTTCTGCAAAAATTATGCCGGATGAAATGAATGGAGTAAAGCATTATCTTATAGACGAATTTGAACCGGACGAAGAGTTTCATGTGGCTCGGTTTACTGAGCGTGCAAAGGAGTGCTTAGAAGAAATTTATACAGATGGGAAAATACCGATTTTAGTAGGCGGCACCGGATTTTACATTCAGGCAGTACTGTATGATATTGATTTTTCCAAACAGGATGCGGACGGTGAATATCGTAGTGAATTGGAAGCATTGGCACAGAAAAAAGGTGCAGATTATTTACACGATATGTTAAAAGAGGTTGACCCGGAATCGGCAGAAGCAATTCATGCAAATAATATCAAACGTGTAATCCGGGCATTGGAGTTTTATCACTTAACCGGTAAAAAAATTTCAGAACATAATGAGACTGAGCGTAAGAAAGAATCGCCGTATAATTTTGCCTATTTTGTATTGACGGATGACAGAGCAAAATTGTACGAACGTATCGATAGGCGTGTAGATATTATGCTGGAAAAGGGTCTTGTTGATGAAGTGAAAAAATTAAAAGAAATGGGATACCATCGGGAAATGGTATCTATGCAGGGACTGGGTTATAAAGAGATATTAGACTACCTTGACGGAAAACTGACGTTAGAAGAAGCCGTCTACATTATCAAAAGAGAAACAAGACATTTTGCAAAGAGACAGTTAACCTGGTTTCGCAGAGAAAGTGATGTTATCTGGTTTGCGAAACAAGAATACCAACATTCGGAAGATGCAATTCTTGCCGACATGATAAAGATTCTCCAAGATAAGGATATAATACAATAATAAAAGGAGCAAATACAAATGAGTCAGATGTTAATAGAGCAATATAAAAGCCTCGGCATTTCAGAAGAAGTATACCGTTACGGTGAAAAAATCGAGGAACGTTTAAAAGAACGGTTCAAAGAAATTGACGAACGTGCAGAATTTAATCAGATGAAGGTCATCCGTGCCATGCAGGAAAACCGTGTGAGCGCAGAGTGTTTTAATACTTCGTCCGGATATGGTTATAATGATATGGGAAGAGATACTTTGGAAAAAGTATATGCGTCCTGTTTTAAAGGTGAAGATGCGCTTGTCAGACCTCAGATTACATGTGGAACACATGCATTGGCATTGGCGTTAATGTCCAACTTAAGACCCGGAGATGAACTTTTGTCTCCTGTGGGAAAACCATATGACACATTGGAAGAGGTAATTGGTATCCGACCTTCCAAAGGTTCTTTGGCAGAATATGGCATCACATACAGCCAGGTAGATTTATTACCGGATGGAACATTTGATTATGACGGAATCAGAAATGCTATCAATGAACGCACAAAACTTGTAACAATCCAGCGTTCAAAAGGCTATGCAACCAGACCGACGTTTTCTGTAAAACAAATCGGTGAATTAATTGCATTTGTAAAGAAAATCAATCCGGATATTATTTGTATGGTTGACAACTGCTATGGTGAATTTGTAGAGGAAAGAGAGCCATTAGAGGTTGGGGCAGATATGATTGTCGGTTCACTGATTAAAAATCCGGGTGGCGGTCTTGCGCCAATCGGTGGTTATATCGTTGGTAAAAAAGAATGTGTAGAAAATGCCGCATATCGTTTGACTTCACCGGGACTCGGAAAAGAAGTTGGTGCATCACTGGGGGTTATTCAGTCATTCTATCAGGGATTATTTTTGAGTCCGACTGTCGTTAGCGGTGCATTAAAAGGCGCTATTTTTGCAGCCAATATCTTTGAAGATTTGGGATTTGATGTCATTCCGAACGGAACAGAATCCAGACATGATATCATTCAGGCTGTAACATTCCATAATGCGGATGCCATGATTGCTTTTTGTGAAGGAATTCAGGCGGCTGCGCCGGTTGACAGTTATGTAACACCGGAACCATGGGCAATGCCGGGTTACGATAGTGACGTTATTATGGCGGCAGGTGCATTTGTGCAAGGTTCTTCTATTGAATTGAGTGCAGATGGCCCTGTAAAACCACCATATTCGGTATATTTCCAAGGAGGATTAACTT
>CAYMTX010000143.1:0-5477 GCA_964393475.1 uncultured Roseburia sp.
TTATGAGTAGTGTATTCCATTATGAATTTGTTTTCATTCATCCTTTTGCGGATGGAAACGGCAGAATGGCTAGATTATGGCATACAGCAATGCTTGCAAAGTGGAAGCCTGTATTTGAATATATTCCGATAGAAAGTCAGATTGAAAAATTTCAAAATGAATACTATGAGGCGATTGCGAGGTGTCATCTGGAAGGAGAGTCTACTCTTTTCATAGAGTTTATGTTATCCCAGATTGATAAGATTTTGGATGATGTTTCTGTTCAGGTTAGCGCGGATAACGAACAACTATCTGAATACCTAAAGAGACTGCTTGCGGTTATGGAATATGATGTTCCTTATACAAGTAATACCTTAATGGATAAATTGGGATTGAAATCGAAAGAAGGATTCCGCAGGAATTATTTGCGTCCGGCAATTGATATGAACTTAATTCGTATGACAATTCCGGATAAGCCGAATAGCAGAAACCAGAGATACGTCAGGGAGTAAGAATACACATTGTTGCAAACAAACACCCTGAAATAATTGAAAAAAACAAGGCTTTATGGTAGTATAAGTGGGAAAAGCACGTAAATACAGGAGGTCCTAAGACAATGGAACAGTACAAGCAGGAATTTATCGAATTTATGGTCGAGAGCGATGTGCTTAAATTCGGCGATTTTACGTTAAAGAGTGGACGTAAATCCCCATTTTTTATGAATGCGGGTGCTTACGTAACAGGAAGTCAGTTAATGCGTCTGGGTGAATATTATGCGAAAGCAATTCATGATAATTACGGAGATGATTTTGACGTTTTATTTGGTCCGGCATATAAAGGGATTCCAATCAGTGTCGTGACAGCTGTTGCATACAGCAACTTATATGGCAAGGAAATCCGCTACTGCTCAGACCGTAAGGAAGAGAAGGACCACGGTGCAGATAAGGGAAGTTTTCTCGGAAGCAAATTAAAAGACGGTGACAGAGTTGTGATGATAGAAGATGTTACTACTTCCGGTAAGTCTATGGAAGAGACCGTTCCAAAGGTAAAAGGTGCGGCAAATGTAGAGATTATCGGTCTTATGGTTTCCTTAAACCGTATGGAAGTAGGGCTTGGCGGTAAGAAGAGTGCACTAGACGAGATTCAGGAGACATATGGTTTTCCGGCACGTGCAATCGTAACAATGGAAGATGTGGTAGAGCATTTGTATAACCGCGAATGTCAGGGCAGAATTGTTATTGATGATGCGTTAAAGGCTGCGATTGATGCGTATTACGAACAGTATGGCTGCAAATAAGAAAAGAAGCACGGGTATCCGTGCTTTTGCCGTTGTACTCTTTTTTGTATACTTCTTGGTATTATTTTATTTTTTGTTTTTTTCGGAAGAGATGGGTAGAACATATTCTGAAAGGGCTTATCACTATAATATCGTTCCTTTCCATGAGATAAAACGGTTTATTCAGTATTATGAAGTGTTGGGAATGCCGGCAGTACTGCTGAATCTGGTAGGGAATGTGGCTGCATTTGTGCCTTTTGGCTTTTTCTTGCCGGTTTTTGTGGAGCGATGTCGGAAAACTATTAATACTGTATTTTATAGTTTTGAATTAAGTCTTTTGGTGGAATTGATTCAGTTAGTAGCAAAAGTCGGAAGCTTTGATGTGGATGATATCATCTTAAATACCTTGGGTGGCGCTATCGGCTATATTATTTATAAAATAGTACGCAAGTGGTGGTATAAAAAGTAACGGAAGGTGACATGCGATGGCAATTGGATTAAGAAAAAGAAAAAGAAAAAGACGCGGTAATTATAAGTTTACAGAGAAAACCCAGTCAAAACGCGGAATCGCAGGTTTTGCGATTGCAGCAGTTTCCATAGGGATTTTTTCATATGTGGTATGGAATTCCTTTTTGCATGAAGGTGCCGGCAGCATGTATTTAGGGAGTGCCGGAGTAACATCCATGATTTTGTCTGTGGTGGCATTTGTGTTGGCAGTGACGAGTTTGCAGGAAGAAGATTCGTTTAAACTTTTTCCGTATTTGGGAACATTTTGTTCCGGATTGTCATTAGCGACATGGATTGGATTATATGTAATAGGAATCGTGCTTGTATAAAAAGCGGGCGGTAAGATATAGAAGAAAGGTAGATTGAGATTCATGTATTACGAAGAATTTTATCGTGAATCAAACGAGTTGGCAGCAGAGCGTTTTGCACTTGTGATGGAGCGTATTGCATCCATTGCAGATGCTACGGATGTGCCGGCGATGTATGATTCTTATTTTAAGAAAACTGCAAAATTCTTGCTTGCAGTTGCGGAAATTTTAGAGAAAAAAGAAAATGGTACACTTGCAGACAGAAGCATGGAAGAATGCAAGCAGGACAATGAAGCAATGTATGGTGATGTCATGCCGGAGCATTATGAGACAAGCTTTGCAAATCCGGCTTATGCAGTGGCAGAGCTGGGAAGCGAGTTTGGTCAGACACTTTCCGCATTAACGTCTCTGCTTCGTCAGTCTATATCGGACGCGTATGCAGGCAAAAAGCTGAATGTGACAATTTACGCAGAGTTATTCGTGGAGGTTTATAATCACTTCGAGGCGGAAGAAGGAATTGATAAAACGGCAGTAGAACAGAGTATATACTGGTTCAATCACGATTATTGTGAGATTTTTGATGGAGAGATGATTCGTTGTCTGGTGTCTGAGAAAGAGGATTTTCTGACTGATATTGTAATGAACAGCGATTTAAATGATTTGCGTTATCTTTATTTAAGTGGTTGTTTTGTTGGTGATAATGAGCTTCGTGTGGCAGAATTTATGAATACGCTTTCGGAAGAAGAAGTACAGGCAATGGCTGATACGTATACCGAAGGTTATCGTATTGGCTTTGTGAACATGGGCGTGGATTTAAGCAAAAAACGCACCGTACAGGTTCGTTATCCGCTTGGATTTGAGCGTATGGTACGGGCAGCAGTTGGAAATTTCAAAAAGCTCGGCTTAGAGGTGACAATGTATGCCACAACGACGCCTGCAAATAAGCAGTACATTTATGACCACAAAGATGACCGGGCATTGTATTATGATAAAGCGTATGTGGAACGCCGTTTGGAAGTAATGAAGACGACGTTTGAAGATTTGAAAGCAGAAGCAAACGGACATGCAGGACCGGCAGTTATCGAGACATTTGGTGATGTACCATTTGCACCGGTGGCAAAAGATGAAGCATTAAAGCTGGACGAGAAACAGCAGCAGTTAAGTCTGTATGAGATGAGCATGCGGGGACAGGTTCAGTATCAGTATATTATTCCGGAAGAACGCAGTTTTACGATTATTGCTTATCCGGTTCCGGCAATCGGAGCACAGTTTAAAGAGATTTTTGCGGAAACAGTGAAAGTAAATACGCTGGATTACAAATTATATCAGAGTATTCAGCAGAAGATGATAGATGTACTGGATACGGCAGAAAAAGTACACATTACCGGAAAAGGTGCGAATAAAACAGACCTTTATGTATCGGTATATCCATTAGAAAATCCGGAAAAAGAAACTGCCTTTGAAAACTGTGTGGCAGACGTGAACATTCCGGTAGGTGAAGTGTTTACTTCTCCGGTTATGAAAGGAACAACCGGAAAACTCTTTGTAAGTCAGGTATATTTAAAAGGATTGAAATATATAAACCTTGACATTGATTTTGAAGATGGTGTCATTACGGATTATACTTGTACGAATTTTGCGGATGAGGCAGAGAGCAAAAAGTATATGAAAGAGAATTTATTGCACAATCATGAGACACTTCCAATGGGTGAGTTTGCAATCGGAACGAATACGACTGCTTATCGTATGGCGAGAGATTATGATATTGCAGATAAGTTACCAATTCTGATTGCAGAGAAAACAGGCCCTCATTTTGCAGTAGGTGATACATGCTTCAGTCATCAGGAAGAAGTTGTTTCTTACAATCCGGATGGTAAGGAGATTCGTGCAAAAGAAAATGATTTTTCAATGCTTCGTAAGGAAGATGTGTCTAAGGCTTACTTTAACTGTCATACGGACATCACGATTCCTTATGATGAACTGGACAAGATTACAGTTATCCGTAAGGATGGTACAGAAATTGATATCATTGCAGACGGAAGATTTGTACTGCCGGGCACAGAGGAACTGAATAAACCGTTGGATTAACAAATTATTCCATAACTGTTAGCGGATACGATGATGTTTTTTGGTACTGATAATTAGGGCGTGAATAGTGCTCGGATTTAGATAAGATGGAGGAAACGTAGCATATGGCAAAAGTAGGAATTGTAATGGGCAGTGATTCAGATATGCCGGTTATGGCAAAGGCTGCCGATATTTTGGAACAGTTAGGAATTGAGTATGAAATGACGATTATTTCCGCGCATCGTGAACCGGATGTATTTTTTGAATATGCAAAGAGTGCGGAAAGCAAAGGCTTTAAAGTTATTATCGCGGGTGCAGGCATGGCAGCGCATTTGCCGGGTATGTGTGCGGCTATTTTCCCGATGCCGGTAATTGGGATTCCGATGCATACGACTTCATTGGGCGGAAGGGATTCGCTTTACTCAATCGTTCAGATGCCTTCCGGTATTCCGGTTGCTACGGTTGCAATCAATGGCGGTGCAAATGCAGGACTTTTAGCAGCAAAAATTCTGGCGACATCGGATGCAGAATTATTAGAGCGGTTAAAGGCTTATTCGAATGAATTGAAAGAGCAGGTTCAGGCAAAGGATGCCAGATTACAGGAAGTAGGGTATAAGAATTATTAAGCGTTTAAAAGCACTTTCTCAAGTTTTGAGAGAGTGCTTTTTTGGTGTCGTTCATTTTCAACTATAAAATTTTAGATTGTAAAAAGCAGATTATTCTTTATAATAAAAGCAGACTTGGATTATACCAATGAATATAATCTGAATAGTAAACCAATCCAGGTTGACTTGTTAGTAATTAAAAAGTCAAAAGACGTAGTGATTCAGAATGAGAGGGGAGGATGCAGATATGTGTGAAGCGTTGAGAGAATTGATGAAGGAAGACCTTGATGCAGCCAGGGCTAGTGGAGAAGAAATCGGAAAAGAAATTGGAAAAGAAATTGGTGAGAAAAATGGCGAGCAGAATATGATTAGAAAGGCTTTGAAAAATAACCGTTCTGCTGAAGAAGTAGCAGAGTTTTTGAATATTCCACTTGAAGAAGTAAAAGTAATAGAGAGGCAGATTTGTAATCGCTAATTTGTAAAATCCGGATTGACAGATAAGAAATCACAGACTAAATATAAGTAAAACTTATCACTTGATTTATAATATATAATTGGAAAATCGCAGTATTTCCAATTATACTATACATATAACGATTATGATTTGGGAGGAAAGATAATGGATTACAAGAGTTCTGGTGTGGATATTGAAGCGGGCTATAAGGCAGTAGAATTAATGAAGGAGCATGTGAAGAAAACGATGAGACCGGAGGTGCTAAGTGGTCTTGGCGGTTT
>CAYMTX010000144.1:0-5241 GCA_964393475.1 uncultured Roseburia sp.
CTTCAGCTCCGTTAATCGGAATCTTCTTATCAATTTCGAAATGGATATTTGTCGGAACTTCTTCCAGACAACGACCACACGGTATCATCGCTGTAAAATCAACTGTCCCCTGGATAAGCAGCCGCTTGTTCTCCTGGTTAGTTATCTTAAGCTCTACCGGTGATTTCTCTGTAATGGGGAAATCACCCATCTTAGACTTAAAAGTATCGAGCCCGATTTGAACTTCTTCTGTTACGCTTTTGTTCTCACAAGTTACAATGCTTGAAATATCTAATGTCATGGTTCTCTCCCTCCTCATCTATAAGACAAGGTTTCACACCTAAGCAATTATACATAGGTAAACCTCTTTTGTCAACCTCTTTTTTTATTTATTTACGATAGCAACGGTCTCTCTTGCAATCGCAAGTTCCTCGTTTGTCGGAATTACACATACTTTAACTTTAGAGTCTGCGGTAGAGATTACCATATCATCCCCACGTTTGCTATTTGCTTCTTCATCCAATGTAATTCCAAGGTAACCAAGATAACTCATTACCATTTTACGAACAGTGCCGGCATTTTCACCAATACCTGCTGTAAACGCAATCGCATCTACACCGTTCATAGCTGCCACGTAAGAACCGATATATTTTGCTACTCTGTAACAGAATACCTCTAACGCGTTTGTACAACGTGTATTACCTGCATTGTGTCCTTCTTCCAGGTCACGGAAATCACTGGATACTCCTGATAATCCCTGAACACCTGATTTTTTATTTAATACGTTCATAACACCCGGAATATCAAGGTTTTCTTTCTTAGCGATATATTCCATAATAGATGGGTCAATATCTCCGGAACGAGTTCCCATTACAAGACCTTCCAATGGTGTAAGTCCCATTGATGTATCTACACATTTACCGTTTAATACCGCACTGATAGATGCACCGTTTCCTAAGTGAGCAACAATAATCTTAGAATTATTAATATCCATTCCGAGGAATTCTGCTGTCTGCTTAGATACGAAACTATGGCTTGTACCATGGAAACCATATCTTCTTACTTTGTAGTTCTCATAATACTCATATGGAAGACCATATAAATATGCTTTCGCCGGCATTGTCTGATGGAAAGCTGTGTCATAAACAGTTACCATAGGTACGTTTGGCATTAATTCTTTGCAGGCATTAATACCGATTAAGTTCGCCGGATTGTGAAGTGGTGCTAAGTCATTACACTCTTCGATTGCAGCAAGTACTTCATCTGTTACTAATGCTGACTCTGTAAACTTCTCGCCGCCATGTACTACTCGATGTCCTACTGCGTCTACTTCTGCAAGGCTTGCAATTGCACCTGTTGTTGGATTTACAAGAGCGTCTAATACCATTTGGATTGCCTGTTTATGTGTCGGCATAGCTGCCTCTGTCACTTCTTTATCGCAACCTGTCTTCTGGTATACTAATCTTCCATCGATACCGATTCTTTCGCAAAGACCTTTTGCCAATACTGCTTCTGTCTCAGAATCGATTAACTGATACTTTAAAGATGAGCTGCCACAGTTAATTACTAATACGTTCATTATAAAAACCTCCGTTTTCTTACTTTTCCGTTTCTTCCGGCACTTTACATGTGCTCCCTGCATTCTATAGAAAGCAGAACATACAAAGTACTCCTATTGTCTAGTATACCCCCAATTCCAAATAACGGCAACCCAATTTCTCACGAAATTATGTATAAAATGCAAAACATGATTACCGCTCTCTATCACTTATCTGTCTGTATACTGCCTCCACCTTTTCTTGCATTTCAAGGAAAACTTCTACAAGCACCGGGTCAAAATCCTGTCCGCTTCCTCGTGAAATAATATCAAAACATACCTCCAGAGGCATTGCACTTCGATAACACCTGCTTTGTGATACTGCATCAAATACATCAGCTACCGCCATAATTCTTGCACAAAGTGGAATTTTCTCTCCATGCAGACCTTCCGGATACCCCTTTCCATTCCATTTTTCGTGATGATAACGCGCAACCTGATATGCCATCTCTGTATACTGCTCATCTCCCAGATGACCAAAAGTTTCCCGGGTTTCTGCAAAACAATGTCCGGCACCGATATTTTCCCAATATCATGCATCGGAGCAGCCTTACATAGATTTCTCATATAATCTTTTGTCAGCACATCTCTGTAATACCCTTTTTTCTGTAATTCTTGTGCCAGCAATTGTACATAAGAAGATGTTCTCTTAATATGGCCGCCTGTACTACCATCTTTATTTTCCACGAGTGTTGCAAATCCCATCACCATTTCACCATGATAGCGTGACAGTTCTTCTACAGCAGGATTTTCCTGATTGACATATACCCCTAATACAATAATCGTCATGCAAAGACTGCTGAGCAGCGACTGTGGGTGCAACATCTGATAAACAGTAATTCCGGCTAATACAAGCAGATAGGTAAGGATGCTGATTCGTTTATAACTCTCTATATATTTCCACCGCCCAAAGAAAATTGCAATTGTCAGTAGAATATAAACGCCCGCCATAACAAAACAGGTGTATGCTGACATTTTTTCTCGGGAAACCTGCCGCTATGGACAACATATACAAGAAAAGCAGGAATATAAAAGCATCCAGACTTAAAAGAAAAAACATGTGCAACACCTGATTCACGAATCCATTCACTATCTCTAAATGATTTACAGTATATGCCGTTGCCCCGTCAAAGAAAATGCCTACGATACCAAGTATCAGTAAGCCGTCAAATATCGTAAACCGGTGCCTTTGCCTGAAACGTCGGCATTCTTTATAATAAACAAGTACAATATAGAGAATAATAAGCATACAGCCTATCTGTAATTTACAATATTCCAAAGTGTACATCCTTTTTACATCTGTTCTTCTATTGATATATCACATTGACCTATTAATATTAACATATCAAAGTTCCGTGTTCCGGGTCAATACATGCGTCAAAAATTTATTACGGCTTTTCTGTTTTTACAGGATATGCTATGATACACGTATCAGCACCTGATGCAGCAAATCAATTTTTCATTGCTGCCGGCTATTTGCTGCTGAGCAAAGGCAGATAGTTTTGAATGCAAATAACATCAAACTGCTCACAGAAATGGAGTTTAGATTGAAAATTATCGGAATTATTACAGAATACAATCCGTTTCACAACGGACATGCATATCAGATAGAAAAAGTAAAAAAAGACTTGCAGGCGGACTTTGTAGTAATTGCTATGAGTGGCGATTTCGTACAGCGCGGTGCTCCCGCCATTATTGATAAATATACACGGGCAAACATGGCACTAAGCTGTGGTGCTGATTTAGTGATTGAACTGCCTGTTTTATGGGCGACTGCGTCTGCAGAAGCCTTTGCCATGGCAGGTGTTACCTTATTTGACAAAATGGGATGTGTAGATGGCATCTGTTTTGGCGCAGAAACAGACAATCTGTATGCGCTTTCTAAAATTGCAGAAGTATTAAGCAGTGAACCTGACGAGTACCGCACCGTTCTATCTGCGTATTTGAAAGCGGGATGCTCATTTCCAGCGGCACGAAGCAATGCTTTATGTGATTATTTCATGCAATCGGACATCATTATGAAATATCCGAATGAGCCGAATGACACTTGTGACAAAGAACACGTTCTCTCCACCGAGGAGCTTTCTTCTATATTGAATGAACCGAATAATATTCTCGCAATCGAATATTTAAAAGCATTAAAGCGCAGGCAATCTTCCATCGTGCCTTATCTCATAAAACGGGAAGGGGCAGGCTACCATGATGCCGAAATTGCTTCTGCACCCGCTGTGACTGCAAGCCGCACAAGTGACAGACTTTTTTCTGCAATAGATACCTCTCCGATTCCGACTGCATCTGCAACTGCCATCCGCAGAGAATTGGATATGGACAGTGCACCTTTTGTATTTTCACCTTCAGACGCACTTATTTCTTCCATGCCCGCCAGTGTTTTGGAAATTTTAAAAAGTTATGTATCAAAGCAGGCTTTACTATATCCAAATGACTTTTCTTCTATTTTGGGCTACCGGCTGCTGAACGCTGATGTCGATGTTCTTGCCAAAGCAGGAGATTCCAACACCTTTTTGGCAAACCGTATTTTAAAAACCCGCATGAATTTTTCTTCTTTTGAACAATTCTGTGAACAAAACAAAAGTAAAGATATGACTTATACCCGAATCAGCCGTGTATTATTACATTTGATTTTAAATATTACAAACGAAGACTATTCCTTCGGAAAAGAACTTGACTATATCCCCTATGTGCGAATTTTAGGTTTTCGTAAAGATGCTTCTATTCTTCTGAAAGAATTAAAAAAATGCTCTGCCATTCCGGTTATTTCAAAACTTGCCGATGCATCCTCTCTTTTAAGTGCAGACGCTCTTTCACTGCTTGAAAAAGATATTTTTGCAGCAGATTTATATACGCAGATTTGCGCTTATAAAAGCAGCCGAATGGCGCAGAGTGAATACACACGCGAAATGATACTAAAATAAGTTATGTTTCCTCCTAATTACCTCTGAGACTGATTTTAAGGTATAAATAACCTCTCTTCGTCCAAGCGACAAAGAGAGGTATATTCGCAGTACGCAACTGTCTGGTAAACTGTCAGTTATGCAAACCGAAATTTGGGCGTGCTTGTTATTATTAGTTTTTACGTATAAATAATTCTTGCTTCCTTTGTTTCAAACTCACTTTGTGATTGTTATTATAGAACACCACAAATTCAAACAGGATACCCAAACTTGTTAATGCACCCGCAACAAAATCATCTATCGGATTATTAAAAATCATTGACAACACTTCAAACTGATGATTTAAAAGAACGAGCAAAAAACAAATACCACCCATAATAAAACACTTATTCAATTTCTTTCTTTTAACTTCCTTTTCACTGTTGCTGTATTCTGCAACTTTTAATACAGTTTCTTTTAATTCTTCATTCATTTTCTCGCTTTTCCTTTCTCCCTCCAATAACTCTCGCAAATCAATTTCATAATAATCTGCCATCTCAATAAGTGTATCTAAATCCGGCATATTATTACCGTTTTCCCACCTTGATACAGACCTTCGCGATACATTAAATTGTTCTGCAAGCTGTTCTTGTGTAAGCCCTTTCTCTTTACGAAGTTCTTTCAAGAATTCTCCAATTTTAATTTGATTCATTTTATCTGACCTCCTTGAAAAACATCGTATCTTCAACCCATAAAAAAATACAGGACATAAAG
>CAYMTX010000145.1:0-5226 GCA_964393475.1 uncultured Roseburia sp.
GAATTAGTAAAAAGTGTCGTATTTTTAACAAATACGGCACTTTTTTGTGTGGAAATTTCTTGACATATAATATTTTACTTTTTATAATTAAAACAGATGTTGCAAAACGCATGATTTAAATTATTATTGCAAATAAACGGAATTTTTGACGTTCATTTATGCAGAAGATATAGACTGTTTTGCTGTTATGGAAACGGAAGAGAATATTTTGATGTTACAAAGTATTATTTGTAACATCAAAATATTTCTTTGCATGAAGTGATTCAGAGAATGGATGTGGAATGTGATGAAATTATTCTTGGGTTTGTGCCGTGTGCCGACGACAGCGCATTGTGCGAAATGACACCATTTGACGGTGGGGATGACTACCGGTTTTTCTATCGTGGCAAAGATTTGGAAGCTGTTCAGAAAGAAAAACTTTATTTCCCGCAGCTTTCTCATGCGTAGAATAATATGGTCAAAAGAAAGATTTTATAAGAAATAAGAGAAGGAAGGGACGATATGCCACCAAAACCGAAATTTACAAAAGAAGAGATTGTTACAGTAGCTTTACAGCTTGTATCACAAAAAGGTGTAGATGGACTGACTGCGCGGGAACTTGGATGTATGTTAGGAAGCTCAGCCCGCCCTATTTTTACGATATTTAAAAATATGGAGGAATTGCAGGACGAGGTAAAGGCAGCTGCGATGCAGAGGTTTGAAAAGTATGCAGAGCATACATTAAATGGTATGCCGCGGTTTAAACAGATTGGTATGCAGATGGTCATGTTCGGATTGAGAGAACCAAAACTGTATCAATTATTATTTGTGCAGGAAAACGAGAATGACGTTACATTCGATGATGTGTTCGGACATCTCGGAGCGACAGCGGATATCTGTATAGAAGCAATCGAAAAAGATTATGGACTTAGTATACAGGAAGCAAAACTGTTATTTGAAAATATGTGGATTTTTACATTTGGCATAGGTGCGTTATGTGCGACCAGTATGTGCCATTTTTCGGAAGAGAAAATAAGCAGTATGCTTTCTACCGAATTTCAGGCAATGATGATGCTGATAAAATCCGGAAAAGATAAGGAACAGATGCCGTAAAGAGAAAACAGCAAAAGGAGGAAATCAATGGGAGTACAGAATGGAATGTTAAAGGAAAATGAAAAACAGGCAAATATACTCGCTGCAAAAGTGATGAGGATTACTTTTTTTCATATTTACGTTGATTTATATTCTTAATATTGTTGGAATATTTACAATTGATGGCACGATTATGACAATTGCATATCTTGTCGGAAGTGCTTTGATGTTACTTCCGACCGTGCTTGTGAAAATGCAGAAAATTGATGCAGGCTATGTAAAATATATTAATGTTGTGTGTGCGGCATTTTGTGTCATGCTTTTAAGTATTACCCTTACTTATCATGTGGTTGTCATGTATGTCTATCCGATTGCGATTGCCAGCCTGTATTTTTCAAAAAGACTGAATATTGTAGCAACAACCCTTACTGTAATATGTGTTTCTATCGGACAGCTGCTTGCTTTTTATCTGCCGACAACATTAGATGATAATTTTATTATCTTAAAAAAGCAATTGTTTTTGGGATTATTCCGCGAGCACTGGCACTGATTGCCATAGCGGCAATTTTTACAATGCTTCTCTTTTGGCAAATAAAAGAATTGCAGAAGAGTCGGAGAATCTGCTTGCAAGTTCTATGGACAATAATGTGGCAGTGGAGAATGTAAAAGAACGTATTTTAGATATAGCTGCAGAGCTTACAGAATTAAGCGATATGAATCATAGAACAGCACTGCTTACAGATGATATCGGAAAAAGTACGATTGAAAATCAAAAGCGTATGGATGAGGCGACATCAAGTATGGAAGAAATTCACACAAGCACAGACGAGTGTAGGCAGATAATCTTGCAGCTTGGTGAGAAATCCAAAGAAATCATAGGAATTGTAAATACAATTACGAAAATTTCCGGTCAGACGAATATTCTTGCCTTAAATGCATCGATTGAGGCGGCAAGGGCAGGGGAACAGAAAATATCCAAAAAGCAAACAAATCTTCTACACAGGTTGCCTCTTTTAACGAAGAGCTGATTGGAAAAATTCGTGATATTGATAATACTGCCAAAATTATTCAGAAAAAGAGCAGTGAATTTTCGGAGGGTATGGAACAGATTAGCAGTAATACACAGCAGAATTGCGAAGCTGCGCAAAATGTTTCTTCTGATACACAGGAGAATACAGAGGGAATAGCACGTCTGGCGGAAATCGTAGGTCAGATAAAGGAATTATCCAAACAGTTGAATAAAGTGATTGCAGAGTAAGTGAGAAAGGAAAAGGAGTTAGAAAATAGTGGGGTATCAGACAACCGAAATAGGGCAATTGATTATGCATCAGGAGAATACCTGCAATTTTTGGATAGTGATGACTGGATTACACCGGATGCAACAAGGCTTTTTGTAGAGGCGGCAGAACAGAATCAATGTGATATGGTAATTTCTGATTTTTACCGTGTAATCGGAGAACGTCTTTCTCATAAAGGAAGCATTGATGAAGAAGGTGTACTTACAAGAGTAGAATTTGCTAATTTTATGATGGAGAGCCCGGCAGATTTTTATTATGGTGTGTTATGGAACAAGCTGTATCGGAGAGAAATCGTAGAAAAATATCATCTGCGTATGGATTCGAAAATAAGCTGGTGCGAGGATTTTATGTTCAATCTGGAATATTATACGGATTTTTACCGACAGGTATTGACAGAAGAAGAGTATGAAAAGAAAAGGATTCAGATATATAAATATTTGTTAGATATCGCTTCGGACGAAAGAGTTCTTCCGACAATTTTATCCAATTCGCAGAAGGTCGGGGAAGAACGGAGCCGGACAAATGTGACACTTGCTTCAGGAGATACCTATTGTGAGGAAGAGTATCGTCAACGAAAACTGCTCGATTATTATTTGGAACCGATTGCGATAAAAACAGGGTTGTCTTTGGAAGAAATACATATTCTATTGGCGTTGTCATATATGCCGGTGATAAAAGACCGCAAGGAGCTGGCAGATTTTTTAGGCATTACGGAACAGCGGCAGGCTTATTTATTTTCAAAGTTTTATAGAAACGGATATTTCAGAATATCAAAAATACGTGGAAAAGAACAGTTAAAGATATTCTTTTTTCATCAGAAAAAAAACTGCTGGAGGAAATACAACAGGCAGAGGCAGAGTATAAAAAGGTAAGGTTTGCCAATTTTTCAGAACAGGATATGGAGGAATACAACAGACTTTCCGATATGATAAAAGAGAATACTGCAAGAATCATTTTTTTGTAATATTTGCTATAATAAGATTCAAGATATTTCGTAAGTAACAACTAGTAAAAAGTAATTGGATGTAGCCGGAAAATGTCATGGTCTGCATAGTTGTTTGAATTGGGAAATCTGTACAATAATGACGTGGAGGAATGAAGGATGTATATTTGTAGGCATTGTGGATTGGAATATAAGACAGATGATGCGGTGATGTGCCCAAGATGTCAGGCACCAAAAGGGAAGGGCGGTAATTTTTGCCCATTCTGTGGAATGCAGGTAACACCGGAGCAGAAGATTTGTACGAATTGTGGTGTCGAGATGGATACTTATGGTACGAATGGGGTGAAATCAAAAATCGCTGCGGGTTTGCTCGGAATTTTCTTAGGAGTATACGGTGTACATAATTTTTATCTGGGATATTATAAGAAAGCAGTTGTACAATTGGGGTTAGTGCTTTTTTCATATGTTATGTATGTGGTTGAGTTTGTATCAATGGCATTTTCCAATGCCATTATGTCGGATGCAGGTGCAGTAACATTTTTGGTATCTTCGGTTGTTTTTGCGCTGCTTATTATAGGGGTAAGAATATGGGCGTTTGTAGAGGCAATTTTAATTTTCTGCGGAAAGATTAATAAGGATGGCAAAGGCAGAAGGTTGAAATAAACTATAATTTAAAACATGTAATTATAATGGGTATTCCTAATCGGTATACCCATTTTTCTTCACATTTATTGACAAAAAAAAGGAATATGCTATGATTTTTGTAGTTGCTATTTAGCACAGAAATCAGAGCGGAAAGAGGTTTTTTATGAAAAAGAGGGTGTTTTCACTTTTAGTTGAGAATAATCCGGGTGTTACCAGTCATATTTCAGGTTTGTTCAGTCGGAGAGGTTATAATATTGATAGTTTTTCTTCTGGTGTAACGGCCGACCCGCTTTACACACGAATTACCATCGTAGCGAGTGGTGAGGATGAGATTCTGGAACAGATTGAGAAGCAGGTGGCTAAGCTGGAGGATGTCATTGCAATCCAGACTTTAGAGCCGGGATTGTCAGTAACACGGGAGCTGATTCTGGTCAAGATTCGTGCGAAGGATACAGAAAGACAGCCGATTATTAATGTGACAGAGATTTTCAAGGGGAAGATCGTAGATGTTACGCATGATTCTATGGTAATCGAATTAACGGGCAATCAGGATAAGCTGGATCGTTTTCTTGATTTAGTATCCGGATATGAGATTTTGGAATTGGCGCGTACCGGTATTACCGGATTGTCACGTGGTACGGCTGACGTAGTTAAAACGAATAGTTGCGAAATGGATTAATTGATGGAGGATAAGAGTATGGCAGCAAAAATTTATTATCAGGAAGACTGTAACCTTTCGATACTGGAGGGTAAGACAATTGCAGTTATCGGCTATGGTAGTCAGGGACATGCACATGCATTAAATGCAAAGGAGTCCGGCTGTAATGTTATTATCGGTCTTTATGAGGGAAGTAAGTCATGGGACAAAGCAGTAAAGCAGGGGTTTGAAGTATATACGGCAGCAGAAGCGGCAAAGAGAGCTGATATCATCATGATTCTTATCAATGATGAATTGCAGGCAGATATGTATAAAAAAGATATCGAACCAAATTTGGAAGCAGGTAACATGTTAATGTTTGCACATGGTTTTAATGTTCATTTTGGCTGTATTAAACCTCCGGCAGATGTAGATGTGACAATGGTTGCTCCAAAAGGACCGGGTCATACAGTACGTTCCGAATATCAGGCCGGAAAAGGTGTACCATGTCTCGTTGCGGTTGAGCAGGATGCTACCGGTAAAGCGTTAGATATGGCTTTGGCATATGCATTGGCAATTGGTGGTGCAAGAGCAGGTGTATTAGAGACTGACTTTAGAACAGAGACAGAGAC
>CAYMTX010000146.1:0-5185 GCA_964393475.1 uncultured Roseburia sp.
GCATTGGATACTCTGTAGTCTTCAATGAAAACAACCTTTATCTTGCCTTCAATGCTTGCATCATTATTAATTACATCAGCAACACTATTGATTAACTTAATAGTAGATTTTGCATTCTTATATCCTGCCGCTGCTTTTGCACCAAAAATAAATGTTCTTGGTACAAAATCCATACCCGGATTAGATTTCAAATTATTGTATAAATACATAACATGCATAATGTTAAGCAACTGACGTTTATACTCATGAAGACGTTTTACCTGAACATCAAAGATTGAGTTAGGGTCAACTTCGATGCCGTTGTGCTCCTTAATGTATTTTGCAAGACGTACTTTATTTGCATGCTTAATCTTACGGAACTCTTCCTGTGCTTTCTTATCATCTGCGTATTTTGCAAGTTTTGAAATCTGTGAAAGGTCCGTAATCCAACCTTCACCCACACGTTTTGTTACCCAGTCAGCAAGAAGTGGGTTGCCATGTAATAAGAAACGTCTCTGTGTAATACCATTCGTCTTGTTGTTAAACTTCTCAGGCATCATCTCGTAGAAATCCTTTAATGATTCATTCTTTAAGATTTCTGTATGAAGTCTTGCTACACCATTTACAGAATAACCTGCTGCAATTGCAAGGTTTGCCATACGAACCTGACCATCATAAAGGATACCCATAGCTTTTACTTTTTCTTCATTCCACGGATACTGGTCACGAATCTGATTTTCAAATCTACGTGCAATCTCTTCTACAATCTGGTATACACGCGGCAATAAATTCTTAAAGATTTCAATTGGCCATTTTTCTAATGCTTCTGCCATGATTGTATGGTTGGTATATGCACATGCACGTGTTGTAATATCCCACGCTTCATCCCAGCTTAATCCTTCTTCATCTACTAAGATACGCATTAATTCCGCAACTGCAACAGTTGGATGTGTATCGTTCATCTGGAAAGTAACTTTTTCCGGTAAATTGTGGATGTCATCATGATGCTTCTTGTATCTCTCAATTGCACGCTGTAAGCTCGCTGACACAAAGAAATACTGCTGTTTTAAACGAAGTTCCTTACCTTTTCTGTGGTTATCATTTGGATATAATACTTCTACTAAGTTACGGGCAAGATTTTCTTCTGCTACTGCACGCTCATACTCACCCTTATCAAACTGATCTAACGCAAAGCCATGCACAGGTTCTGCATCCCAAATAATTAAAGTATTAACCATATGATTACCATAACCTACAACCGGCATATCATATGCTACTGCGTTTACTTCCTGATAACCTTCGTGTACCCATTTTGCATTACCATTTTCATCGCATGTCTGACGTACGGAACCACCAAATTTAACCGGATATGTGTACTCTGCTCTGCGAAGTTCAAACGGATAACCATTTTTTAACCAGTTATCCGGTACTTCTATCTGGAAACCATCTGAAATCTGCTGCTTGAACATACCATAACGGTAACGGATACCACAACCATATGCTGCATATCCTAACGTTGCCAATGATTCCATGAAGCAGGCTGCCAAACGTCCCAAGCCACCGTTACCAAGAGCCGGATCCGGTTCCTGATCTTCGATGACATCGATATCTAAACCGATTTCTTCTAAAGCTTCCTTTACTTCCTTATAGAACTTCATGTTGATTAAATTGTTTCCTAAAGCACGACCCATTAAGAATTCCATCGACATATAATACACAATCTTCGGATCCTGTTTGTCAAATGCTTTCTGTGTTGCAAGCCAGTCATCCATGATAACATCCTTAGCAACACTTGAAACTGCCTGAAATACTTCCTGCTGACTAGCTTCTGCTAATTCTTTGCGGTACAAAAAGCGAACACTATCATTTACTTTTTCGATGAATTCCGCTTTATTAAAACCCGTTTTTCTCATAATTCCTCCAAAAAATCTCTTCCAATAAATATTCTTATGCTCAAACAGCAAGTGTTTTGAGCTGTACTGAATAGTTACCATTTTCTTTAGTTACGTTTCACACCAAGGACTACATTTTCTCCATTGATGTTCCATTCTTTCTGATAGCCATCCATACAATCAGAAACAATGTCTAAGCCAAGTACATCACCTTTGATTTCATCTCCATACTTTGCAAAAATATCAGATACTTTGCTATCTGCTTTAAAATAGATAACAATCTTATCCATTACTTCAAATCCGGCTTCTTTACGCATGGTCTGAATCTTACTGATGATTTCACGCACAAAGCCTTCTTCTAACAATTCTTCTGTCAGATTGGTATCTAATACAACTGTAACCGTATTATCACCATCTGTTACGTATCCTTCCATCTGAGTCATTGTAATAAGCAAATCTTCTTCAGCGAGTTTTACTTCATCATTCACACTTGGAAGTGCAAGCACACCATTTGCCTTTAATTCAGCCATTGCTGCATTACCATCCAATTCAGCCAGTGCTTTCTGAATCTGACCTAAGAACTTACCGTATTTTGGTCCCACTGTACGAAGCTGTGGCTTGAATGTATAGCTTGTGTATGCACTCACATCATCTGTAAAGGTTACTTTCTTCACATTTAATTCTTCTTCGATAATCTCTGTAAAGAATTCCGGTAAAACTTCCGGTGCTTTTACAAACATGTTACCGATTGGCTGACGGTTCTTGATATTCGCTGTATTACGGCATGCACGCCCCATAACAACGATTTTTAAGACTGCATCCATGTTCTTCTCTAACTCAGCATCCATTAATGCTTCATCTGCAACCGGGAAGTCACATAAATGTACACTTTCCGGAGCATTCTTATCTACCGAACATACAAGGTTACGGTAAATATCTTCTGCCATGAACGGAACCATTGGTGCTGCACATTTTGCAATTGTAACTAATGCTGTGTAAAGTGTCATGTAAGCGTTAATCTTATCCTGCTCCATGCCTTTAGCCCAGAAACGCTCACGGGAACGTCTTACATACCAGTTACTCATGTCATCCACAAATTCATCTAATGCTCTCGCGGCTTCCGGAATACGGTAGTTCTCAAGGTGGTTATCCACTGTCTTAATTACCGTATTTAATTTCGACAAGAGCCACTTATCCATAACAGATAATTTATCATATTCTAATGTATACTTAGATGCATCAAAATCATCGATATTTGCATAAAGTACAAAGAATGCATAGGTATTCCACAAAGTACTTAAGAACTTGCGCTGTCCTTCCTGTACCGCCTTACCTGAGAAACGGTTCGGAAGCCACGGAGCACTGTTGATATAGAAATACCAACGGATTGCATCTGCACCGTACTGTTCGAGTGCTTCAAACGGATCAACTGCATTTCCTTTTGATTTAGACATTTTCTGTCCGTTTTCATCCTGTACATGTCCTAATACAATGACATTCTCATATGGAGCTTTATTAAATAATACAGTTGATTCTGCCATCAGTGAATAGAACCATCCACGTGTCTGGTCAACACCTTCTGAGATGAATTTTGCCGGGAACTGCTGCTCAAATACTTCTTTATTCTCAAATGGATAATGATGCTGTGCAAACGGCATTGCTCCTGAATCGAACCAGCAGTCGATAACTTCCGGCACACGCTTCATACAACCGCCACAATTACACTTAAATGTCACTTCATCAATATATGGTCTGTGAAGCTCTACTTTTGCAGTCTCAGGATTTCCGGTACGCTCTGCCAGTGCAGCACGGCTTCCGATAGATTCCTGTGCACCACAGTCTTCACATTCCCAGATATTTAACGGAGTTCCCCAGTATCTGTTACGAGAAATACCCCAATCCTGAATATTCTCAAGCCAGTTTCCGAAACGTCCTTCACCAATAGACTTTGGAATCCAGTTTACAGTCTTATTATTCGCAACAAGATCATCTTTTACTGCTGTCATTTTAATGAACCATGATTCACGCGCATAGTAGATAAGCGGAGTATCACATCTCCAACAGTGCGGATATTCATGCTCGAATTTCGGTGCATCAAAAAGCTGTCCTCTTGCTTCTAAGTCTTTTAATACTTCCGGGTCGGCTTTCTTACAGAACAAACCTGCAAACGGAGTATCCTCTGTAAGTTCACCCTTTTCATTTACAAACTGTACAAACGGTAGGTCATAGTTACGTCCTACATTCGCATCATCTTCACCAAATGCCGGTGCAATATGAACGATACCTGTACCATCTGTCATAGTTACGTAAGTATCACATGTTACAAAGAAGCCTTTTTTGTGCTGTTTATCCGCTACCTTCTTAGCACATTCAAATAACGGTTCGTACTCTTTATGCTCTAAGTCACGACCTTTGTATGTCTCTAACACTTCGTATGCAGCGATTCCTTCTTCTTCATTGCCAAGCTTTCCTAATACTTTATCAAGAAGTGCCTCTGCCATATAATAAACCTGACCATCACCTGCTTTTACCTTGCAGTAAGTATCTTCCGGGTTCACACAAAGAGCCACGTTAGAAGGAAGTGTCCACGGAGTTGTCGTCCATGCTAAAAACCATGCATCTTCTCCTGCAACTTTAAATCTGACAATTGCAGAACGCTCTTTTACTGTTTTGTAACCCTGTGCTACTTCCTGTGAAGAAAGCGGTGTTCCGCAACGCGGACAATACGGAACGATTTTGAAACCTTTATATAAAAGTTTCTTCTTCCAGATTTCATTTAACGCCCACCATTCAGACTCAATAAAATCATCATTATATGTTACGTATGGATTATCCATATCTACCCAGAATCCTACCGTATTAGAAAAATCTTCCCACATACCTTTGTATTTCCAGACAGACTCTTTACATTTACCGATAAATGGTTCCATACCATATTCTTCAATCTGCTCTTTTCCGTTCAAACCAAGAAGTTTTTCCACTTCCAGCTCAACCGGAAGACCATGTGTATCCCAGCCAGCTTTACGCGGTACATATTTGCCCTTCATAGTCTGATATCTCGGAATCATATCTTTGATAACACGGGTTAATACGTGACCAATATGCGGTTTGCCGTTTGCCGTCGGCGGTCCATCGTAAAAAGTGTAAGTCTCTCCTTCCTTACGGCTTTCCATGGATTTACGGAAAATGTCGTTTTCTTTCCAGAACTGCTCCGTCTGTTTCTCTCTCTCAACGAAGTTCATGTTTGTTTCAACTTTGTTGTACATAATTCTCCTCCACTTCTTTGCGCGCCCGAGCGGTATCGCAGCGCGATA
>CAYMTX010000147.1:0-5175 GCA_964393475.1 uncultured Roseburia sp.
TTTTTGAGTTTTGACGCGCAGATTTAATCATGACTTTATCAGCACAGTCTGTTAGTAATACTGCAAGGCATTAATCGGCAGGTTCGTGTTATGCAGACAGAACCCCAAATTTGTTCAACGCATTATCGTACACAAACCGATATTCTGTCAGATAACAGAAAGTATTTCAAAGCTTTTCTCTAAAACAAAAAAAATATGTTCCCACAAGAAAAATCTGCTACATATCATCAATTTTCCGCAATACTGATTCACTGTTATAACATCCTGCCTTATTAATCGTAACGATGCAGTCCCAATGCAACATTCAACCGTTCCAGCAGATACGTCGGACGGAATGGTTTCACAATATAATCAGCAGCCCCCACATTTCTGCACTGCTGCACAGTATCTTTGTCTGATAATGCCGTGAGAAAAATGATTGGTGTAGCATTTCCATATAACTCATGAATCTTACGCGTAGTTTCTATACCGTTCACATCCGGCAGTAACACATCCATTAATATGATTGCAGGCATGCCATTTTCCTGTATGTAATACAACGCTTCCTTGCTGTTTTTCGCCATGATAACTTTAAATTGTTTCTCACAGATACTCCGTACCATCTGAAGTGTCAGTACTGCGTCATCTACAGTCAAAAGAATCGGGCGCTTATCGCTTTCCTCATTTCCTATGATTGCTACCTCGTTACTATAATCAGTTTCTACAGAACTTGTCGGATTAATCGTCAGTGCCAAATTTTTGCTCACATCACCCAAATCCAGAATTTCCCCTGTTCGTAAACGAACTTTTGGACGGATTGGATTTTTTGTATTTTCACATACAATAGCGTCCCTGCCATCCGATAATTTAACTACCACTCCTTTTGGATATACCGGAACCCATTTCAAAAAAGCTCTCACAACTTTTTCATCAAACAAAATATGACAACCGCCCATCAAATATTCTATAGACTCAGACGGGGTATATGGATCCTTATATGGACGCTTTGAAGTCAGCGCATCATATACATCCGCCACATGAATAATTTTCGCATAAAGCGGTATTTCTTCCTTGCGCAATCCTCGCGGATAGCCACTACCATCATCATTCTCATGATGCGACAAAATCGCCTCTTTTGCTTCAACCGATATGTTCCAGCGATTTGTCAAAAGTTCCAACGACAATTGCGGATGCATTTTAATAAGTGCAAACTCCTCTTGCGTAAGACGGCCCGGTTTATTAATAATATCCGGATCAATCATTAACTTACCCATGTCATGAAAAATTGCAGCGGTACATACGTCATTTAATTCTTCCTGAGACAACCCCATCCCCATACCGATAATGGTGGAAAGCACTGCCACATTTACAGAATGACGATATGTATAATCATCAAAGGTACGCAAATCCACCATGTCCAAAGAAATGGTATCACTCGTCAGAACCTGCCCCACAATATCCTTCGCCACTTGTGTAGTTGCATCAATATTCTTTTTACGAAGTGCCTCTACACCACGATTTCGCAGTTCCGGGCTAATCATCTCTTTTACTTCGATGCCTTCTGAAAATTCGTCCTCAATATAAAACCCCAGGTATCCGCGGATTTTCAATTTTTGGATATTTTCCGCCGTCAACGGGCGCATACTTGCTACAAGCATACGATTGAACGCATCATACACCGGTTTTCCCAAGAGCATCCCCGGTTCAGCTTCTTCAATGCTTATATATCTCATATATCTCTCTTTCTATCTTGTAAGATACGGAAAAAACAGTTTACTTTGTTCGCTAAATCCAAACATATTATTATACTGCAAAATTTCGTATTTATTAATCCATTCCGCCTCTTCGCCTTCTGCATCTTCCAAATACTTATAACCACCTTCTGAGATGGAATAATAGCCCCTGGAATTAATCGCCGGAATGTGCTCCATCATTTCCATAAGGAACTGATTATATGCTGGAAGCGGTAAACCCGCACGCTCCAGTGCCAGTGTCGACAAATAGTTAATACTGCTTATCTCTACTTCCACCTCTTCCGTATCATAGTTGGTCCAAATCATAAACGGAATCGTATAGAGATTCTGTAACTGCTCTAAATCCAGTCCCGATAATCCCTTTCCATTCAAGCTCTTAAAAAACTTAGACTTCAGACTCGGCAAATGATCTCCAAAGAACACTATCTCCACTGGTTCATCTACATTTTCAAAATAAGCAATAAAATCTTTCAATGCTTCATCACTCTTATTCAACAATGACAAATACTGGTTCGCATCTTCATAAACACCACCGAGTACTCGGATATTCTCCGGAAAACTATCGTACTTCTCTGTATAACCACCATGATTCTGCATAGAAATACTCATAATAAACAAATCTTCATTTCCCGACTTACTTTCGAAACGCTCAATGATTTTGTTATAATATTCCTCATCCGAAATATATCTGCGCACCATCTCATTTTCATCGAAGTGCTCAAGGAAATACATCTCATCAAATCCCATGTCCGGATAAACAAGATTTCTACTCCATCCGGTAGCATAATACGGATGCAATGCCACACAGGTATACCCAAAATTCTTCATATTAGAAACCAAAGTCGTTGGCTCTTCACTGATATACTGCTGATAAACCACCGCTCCATCCGGCAAAAACGCCATTGAATTTCCTGACATAAATTCCCATTCAGAGTTCGCAGTCTTTGCTCCGAATACAGAAGACAACGCATAGCCTTTTATCGTATTCTCGGTCAGCGAATTATAATATGGTGTCACTTCCCGATTCGTCTTCAAATCACCTACTACCGACAAATCCGAATAAGATTCGCTCATGATTACAATCACGGTCGGCTTCTCCTCCGGCAGTTCTCCCGCTAATGTTGTATAACCCGCTTCTAATTCTGCGACCGCTTCTTTTGAATACCCTTCCGGCGGCTGTACAAAATAATCTCGGATACTTAAGACAAAGTTTAAAATATATCCATTTCTATAACTGCCCTTCTGCTCCCATGTCTCAGTCACCGTTGTAGCAGTCTCACTTGCAACATACACACTTCCCAACACAACCAAAAAAGCGCACGCAGCACGCATCCACATTTTTTTCCTTACAAAAGAAATCTTCCATTTACGTACAAATGAGAAAAACAACGTTGACAGTAATATCACATAAGCCGCCCTGTCATCTATCGTAAATGTATAGTTACCTGCAACACTAAGACCTGTGGCTGCTGAACGGATATCACTAAAAATAAACTCATTTCCGCGGAACATGAATACAAAATAATTCACCGTAGCCAACAACATCAATATTGAGTGTGAAATCATACAGGTCACACCAATATGATTCGTTATCATCTGTATGCCGGTATAGAGTACCATACAACACACAATATTCAGCCATAACTTATCATCTTTAATTTTTGCTCGTAATTCTGCATCTAATAAAAGGTACTGCACCATATAAGTTGAAAAAATACTACTCAGGAATATAGCCAATATAGTCCATAACCATGCAAGCGATTCCTTCCACTCGATTACCAGCCACTTAATTCCAACATACGCCGCCAAAAATCCTACCAGTGCCATCACGGAAAACGGCACTTGCGTATAAAGTACTATTGCCAATACAGATATGGCTATAATCCAGTACACGTCCTCTCGTTCAAACTTTAAATTAACTCTCATCTCTTATCTATTTCCAAAAAATCTTCCATCTGTTTTTCAATAATCTTCATCAATCGGGTTCTTGCTTCCACACTTGCCCATGCAATATGTGGTGTAATAATCAAACGATTACTATCTTTAATTCTGCGAAGCGGATTTTCTCTGCTCATTGGCTCTACCGACAATACGTCTAATCCTGCTGCCGCAATCGTCTCATTCTCTAACGCTTCCGCCAAATCTTCTTCTACTACAATCGGGCCACGGCCAAGATTCAAAAAGATAGCTGTATTCTTCATTTTTGCAAAAGCTTCCTTATTCATCAGACCTTCCGTCTCTGCCGTCAACGGTGCATGCACAGACACAATATCAGATTCACTTAAAAGTGTATCCCATTCCACACGTTCATAGCCCGCCTGTGTATTCTTACCGGAAGTCGAATAATAAATCACACGACACCCAAACATTTTAGCAATATCCGCTACTCTGCGTCCGATAGCTCCCAATCCTATAATCCCCCACGTTTTCCCGCTCAACTCGTGGAAAACTTTTTCAAAATGGGTAAATATCGTATCGTCAATATAGCGTTCTTCCTTAACATAGGTATCATAATATGCTAATTTTTCCAATAAATAAAACAATAAACCAAACGTATGCTGTGCCACAGACTCTGTAGAATATCCTGCGACATTACGCCATTCGATACCACGTTTTGCTAAATATTCTTTGTCTAAATTATTCGTACCGGTGGCCGTTACACACACCAGCTTCAAATGCTCTGCTTCACCTATAGTCTGCTCATTAATCTGCACCTTATTAAGAATTACAACATCTGCATCTCTGGTACGGATTCGCGCCTCTTCCGTAGATGAAAAACCATATTTTTCTACTTTTCCAAATCGTTCAAACCCGGATAAATCTATATCTTCACCAATGGTCTTTACGTCTAAAAATACAATTTTCATTTTCTAAATGCTCCCGGCTTTTATGCCTCTTCTTTTTTCTGTACCGGCATCTGTCGACTTGCAATCACATACAAAGTAACACCGCGGATTTCTTTCACTTCTACAATAGTTCCCGCTTCAAAAATCGTACCATTTTCGTATGCACGGGCAGTCCATTCCTGACCTTTGTATACTGCAGTTCCGGTTCCCTTTATATTATCCACCGTCTCTGTCAGACATACATTTTCGCCTAAAACAGTCTCATAATTCGTTTTTACCAGACGTGGTTTAAAATACTTCAATGCCCATGGTCTTGTAGTTGTCATTAAAATTGCGGACACAGCAATAAACAAAATAAGCTGCCAATACACATTCAGTCCAAACAGTTGCGCAAGTAACGCCACAAGAGCACCTCCCGCAAACCAAATCGATGTCAGTCCAACCGTCACAATTTCAATTACAACAAATGCTATTATAAGCGCAATCCACAAAATAGTTTCCATAAAATTGAACCTCCTAACCCACTTTCTCAATGTATATTATACCATTATCAAAAAATATCGTCTACTATCCTAATTCTTAATAATACTTAATAA
>CAYMTX010000148.1:0-5103 GCA_964393475.1 uncultured Roseburia sp.
ACTACATACTGTGTAAAGTCTACCGTTACGATACCGCTTCCTTTTTTGATATAGATGAACTCCATTTCATCATGCCAGTGTAATGGCACGTGCGGAAAATCTAACGGAATGGAGCATGGATAGGTCAGATACGGAAAATCCGGATCGCTATGTGTAATTTTCTCTTGATAATTTTCATATTCTAAGATGTTCATGATAGGAAAATACCTCCGTTACCGGTACGCATGTTATAGTTAAAATATAGTGTTTATACGAATTAAACAAAAATAAAACCTAAAATTGTACAAAAGTACGAAAAAACTTAATGATAGGATTGTACCATATTTTTTGCAGATATTACAAGAAAAACCATATTATGAAAGATAAAATAATATCATACGTTATACAAACGGGAGGTAATTATGAAATTACAGGAATTAATTACAATTAAATATGGTAAGAAAATAGCAGATTGCTCTACAGAAGAACTTTACATTGCGTTGTTAGAGGCGACAAAAGAGTTGGCAGCAGAAAAAGCGGGCAATAATGGCAAGAAGAAAGTATATTATATTTCAGCAGAATTTTTGATTGGTAAGTTATTATCCAATAACTTAATCAACTTAGGCATTTATGATGATGTAAAAGCAGAATTGGCGGCGGCAGGTAAAGATATCGTGGATATCGAAGAGTTTGAACCGGAACCATCTTTGGGAAATGGCGGGCTTGGACGACTTGCGGCTTGTTTCGTAGATTCTATTGCGACACTTGGTTTAAATGGCGATGGTGTTGGATTAAATTACCATTTTGGTCTGTTTAAACAGGTATTTGAAAATAATTTACAAAAAGAGACACCAAATCCGTGGATTCAGGAGAAAAGCTGGCTTACAAAAACGGACATATGTTATCCGGTAAATTTTGGTGGTTTCACTGTTTGGTCCCGCTTATATGATATGGATGTAGTTGGTTATGATAATCACACTACCAAACTCCGTTTATTCGATATTGAGTCAGTTGACGAGTCAATTGTTGGTGACACAATCAGTTTTGATAAAGAAGCAATTGAAAAGAATCTGACCTTGTTCTTATATCCGGATGATTCGGATGATAAAGGACGTATTTTGCGTGTGTACCAGCAGTATTTCATGGTATCGAATGCGGCAAGATTAATTTTGGATGAAGCACTGGAAAAAGGCTCCAATCTTTATGATTTGGCTGATTATGCGGCAGTTCAGATTAATGATACACACCCATCTATGGTGATTCCTGAGTTAATCCGTTTATTGCAGCAACGCGGTATGCTTATGGAAGATGCAATTAATGTTGTTTCAAAAGTTTGTGCATATACAAACCATACAATTCTTGCAGAAGCGCTGGAAAAATGGCCAATCCACTTCCTGGAGAAAGCGGTACCACAGTTAATGCCGATTATCCGGGAATTAGATAACAGAGTAAGAAAAACAGTTTCTGATGAAAGTACTTATATCATTAAGGACGGACTTGTTCATATGGCACATATGGATATCCACTATGGATATTCTGTAAATGGTGTGGCATATCTTCATACAGAAATTTTGAAAAATACAGAACTTAATAACTTCTATAAATTATATCCTGAGAAGTTTAATAACAAGACAAACGGTATCACATTCCGCCGCTGGTTAATGTCTTGTAATCCGGAGCTTTCTGATATGATTACAGAGTTAATCGGCGAAGGTTGGAAGAAGGATGCAGATGAATTAGAAAAATTAGAAAGATTCTTAAACGATGATGCTGTTTTAGAGAAGCTTCTCGCTACAAAAGCAGGTAAAAAAGCTGATTTGGCAGCTTATTTGAAAAAGACACAGGGCATGGATATCAATGCAGACTCTATTTTTGATATTCAGGTAAAACGTTTGCACGAATACAAGCGTCAACAGTTAAATGTCCTTTACATTATTCATAAATATTTTGAAATCAAGGCAGGTAAGAAACCGGAAACACCAATCACATTATTCTTTGGTGCAAAGGCAGCTCCGGCGTATATCATTGCAAAGGATATTATTCATGCAATCCTTTGCTTGCAGCAGGTAATTAATAATGATCCTGAGGTTGCTCCATACTTAAAAGTATTTATGGTAGAGAACTATAATGTAACATTAGCTGAAAAGCTGATTCCAGCTTGCGATATTTCAGAACAGATTTCACTTGCATCGAAAGAAGCGTCAGGAACAGGTAACATGAAGTTTATGTTAAATGGTGCTATCACACTCGGTACGAGTGACGGCGCGAACGTAGAAATTGCAGAATTAGTAGGGGAAGATAATATTTATGTATTTGGTGAAGATTCCGAAACAGTTATCAAACGCTACGAAAGAGGCGATTACTGTTCAAGAGATTACTATGAAAAGGATGCTGATTTGAAAAAAGCAGTCGATTTCTTAGTAAGTGATGAACTATTAAAAGTTGGTTGTGCTGAAAACTTATGGCGTTTATATAATGAACTTTTGAACAAAGATTGGTTCATGACATTCCCAGACTATAAAGAATATATCAAGGCAAAAGAAGCAGCATACGCAGATTATACAAAACGCAAGGATTGGGCTAAGAAGATGTTAGTGAACATCAGTAAAGCCGGTTTCTTCTCATCAGACCGTACTATTCGCCAGTACAATGATGAAATTTGGCATCTGTAAAAGAGTTGTAAAAACAACTGCTTTTCTGCACTATGTATTCATGGTGATATAGCATAATATTTTTTAGAGGAAACAGATTTTATGTTGTTTTAGAGAAAAGCTTAGAAATACTTTTTGTCGTCTGACCGAAAAAAGTTTTGTGTGCGCTAATGTGTTGAACAAATTTTAGCTTCTGTCTGCATAACACGAACCTGCTGGTTAACGCCTTGCAGTGTTACTAACAGACAGTGCTGATAAAGTCCTGATTAAATCTGCGCGTCAAAACTCAAAAATCCCGGACATTTAGCTATCCATTTATTTTGATAACTATGTGTCCGGGATTTTTTTAAACAGATTTCCGCAGCAGATTATGTTTTATCAGCACATGTCTGTAAGGAACACTAAACAAGCCATTAAATGCAGTTCGTGATTATACAGACAGAAGCCAAAAATTTGCTTCAACCTTGAGCGAACATAAAAAATCACGTTTCGGTCAGACGATAAATTAGTATTTCAAGCTTTTTGAAATTACAACATAAAATCTGTTCCATCTAAAAAATACCATGCAATATCATCGTTAATATATGGTGCAGAAAAACGGTTGTTTTACAACTCTTTTATGTATCCAATTTAAAAAATTCCGGTTGGCGTTGTTTGAATACAGTAAAATAATCGAAACCTGCCTCTTTTAAAATCGCAGGTACCTTATTAAAAGCAAAGCCGATATGTTGTGGTGCATGTGCATCTGCTCCGATGGTAATGATTTCACCACCTAATTCCCGATAACGGCGAAGAATACCTTCTGTCGGATTGGGGTGCCCGAGACCGTATTTAAAGCCACCGGTGTTGATTTCAATACCTTTTCCTTTTTCTATCAGCAGTTTTAGGATGGTATCAATGATATCCTGATATTGCGTCCAATTATAGTTGCAGTTTTTAGTCGGGCCGTAGCGCACCACATAGTCAAGGTGCCCGTAAACGTCAAATCCGTCAAAGGCGTATATATTTTCTAAAATTGACTCAAAATATTCACGATAACAGTCTTCTTCTTTACGACCTTCATAATAGGCAGGATAGTAAGGGTCGAAGCCATGAACCACGTGCGATGAACCGATTACAAAATCAAAAGGATACTGCGACAGGATATCTGTATGCAGACGGGCGAGGTGAGGCTGTAATCCTAATTCTATTCCAAGATTTATCGGGAACTTTTCGTGGTATTTCTTTTGAAGTGCCAGAACGGAAGCTGTGTAATTTGGCAAATCCAATAGAAACGCAGTTGGATTATCCGGATAATCGATATCTAAGTGGTCGGTAAAACAAACGCCACTAAGACCGATATCTCTGGCAGTTAAAAACATATCTTCCTGTGGTGTACCGCTGTCACCGGAAAAATGGCTGTGCATATGGACATCCCAAAGAATGGAACGCTTCATAGTGTTTCCTCCTAAAATAAGTATTTATAGTCCGATTTGCAAATTATGATAGCTGATTTACAACAAGAAGGAAAGTCTTTGTACATAAATTTGTACAAAAAAAAGAGAAAAACCTAAAAAAATTGTTGATATAGTGAAAAATTTAACAATAGAAATAAAAGTACTTGAACTTTATAGAGAAATTAGTTAAAATAGAAAACGCTTGGGAACACAAATTAGGGATTTATTTCAAAGGTGTTCTCAAAAAATAAATTTCACATAATTCTAGGAGGAATTTAAAATGGCAGTAAGAGTTGCAATTAATGGTTTTGGCCGTATCGGTCGTCTTGCTTTCAGACAGATGTTTGATGCAGAAGGATATGAAGTAGTAGCAATCAATGACTTAACAAGTCCTGATATGCTTGCTCATTTATTAAAATATGATACAGCTCAGGGAACATACAAATACGCCAGCACAGTAGTAGCTGGTGAGAACTCAATTACAGTTAACGGAAAAGAAATCACAATCTATGCAAAAGCTAACGCAGCTGAACTTCCATGGGGAGAATTAGACGTAGATGTTGTATTAGAATGTACAGGTTTCTACTGCTCAAAAGAAAAAGCTTCTGCTCATATCACAGCAGGTGCTAAGAAAGTTGTTATCTCTGCTCCGGCAGGAAACGACCTTCCAACAATCGTATACAATGTAAACCACAATACATTAAAACCGGAAGATACAGTTATTTCTGCAGCTTCTTGTACAACAAACTGCTTAGCACCAATGGCTAAAGCATTAAACGACTTAGCACCAATCCAGTCAGGTATCATGACAACAGTTCATGCTTACACAGGTGACCAGATGATTCTTGACGGACCACAGAGAAAAGGTGATAAGAGACGTGCTCGTGCAGGTGCACAGAATATCGTTCCAAACAGCACAGGTGCTGCAAAAGCTATCGGTTTAGTTATTCCGGAATTAAACGGAAAATTAATCGGATCTGCTCAGCGTGTACCAACTCCAACAGGATCTACAACAATCTTAGTTGCAGTTGTTAAAG
>CAYMTX010000149.1:0-5052 GCA_964393475.1 uncultured Roseburia sp.
TCCGGAACGAGATACTTCGGTATTGCTCCGTAGTATTCCAAAGCATGGACGGTACCGGCGATAAAGTTTGGAAGCTTCTCATCAAGAAAAGCTTCCGCATAAATGAGGTTACTGACACCTACGGTTGCGACAAAGAAATGTACCTTGTGAAGTTCCCCTGTAGAAGTATCCAATAGAAGTTCCGGCTGGTCACCAACCCAGTCGATGTATACCTTTTCTCCTGGAATTCGTTCTACGACCATGCTGACAGCATCAGAACCGTAATTCTTGGTAACAAAGCGCTTAAAGTGTTCGCAGAATTGTGTGTACTGGTAACCCGAAGGACAGTCCTTCTTGTACTTAAGCCACAGATAGAACAGGTTTGCCTTGCTGCCCGGAGCAGATAGTCTGTCGTAAATTTCCTGATAATCAGGCATGACAGAAGTATCTTTCCGACGTATGTTTTCCAGTGGGTAGAAAAGCTCTTCCACCTCCGAAGGAGACATTTGTTTCAGCGCAGATAAATCTTTACCGCATTCATGAAAACGATTCATGATGAGCGTAATTGTACTGTTGCCGACACCATAACGGTTCCGGCAGTCATCATATGATATTTTGCGCTGACGCATATCAATGATGCCAAGAATTGTAGTGTAGTTTTGCATAATGGTATGCTCCTTTCCTGTATTTTTACTACAAGAAAGACTATACCACAGTTAGAAACAGATACACCGTTGTGCGAAAAAGCACACCGTTAATCCAATATGCTCACACCGTTTAAAGCGAAAGGTTGTAAGCGTTTTTTTACAGTCCCTGTTCCAATTGCTTATATAGCGCAGCTTTTGTTCCGCGCGCGATAGCTGCGCATCGGTGCACACAGTGCTTTTATGGCATCTCTACTAAATACACCCGGTCATTTACAACCCTTGCCGTCTCTCTATGAGACTTTACTCCTGAATCAAATAAAAAATACATTCCATGCACTGTTGCCTGCACCTGCTCCAATCCTTCCGGAAGACAGTAACTTGCACTTGGTTGTGTATAATCTCCCGCTTCCGGTTGATAAAAATACTGTAACAATACACTGTCTAATATCTTTGAACTCTGACTCAAATATAGCTCCACTGTATCATTCGTATTATTTCTCCAAAGGGTAAGCCCCTGTATTTTTTCCGGTATCGCAGCTGATCCCACTAGTTGCGGTACTGCCGGATTTGTCAGATTAAAACGATTGAGCATTCCATTTGCACCATCTTCCAAAGAGCCCACAAACAATTCCCTTTCAAAATACGTCAGAAAGGATGCCACTTTTTCTCCTGCGTGATTACTTAAACCGGCATCAAAACTCACCAAAATCTCACCTGCGTAAGTTCCATTCAGCACCTTAGAACACGAAATGGCATACACCATTCCTTTCGGTCCGGTTACCCATAAATAGTCATTTTCTGAATCATAAGCAATTCCGCCCACCTCTGCCGAAAACTCCAAATCGACAACCTGCTGCAAATTTCCCTGTAAATTTGTGACATAAAGAATACTATTCGCCCCGGTCTTACTATAGGCGGAAAAAATCAAATTATAGGGGGTCTTTGTCATTCCCTGGACCACTGCTGCATCACATACTTCCTGCAGATTTTTCTCGTATAAGCCCGGAATCGTAAAACTGCTGATATAATTCTCTGTTAAAAAAGCATACTCCCGATGTACTAAAACATTTGCCAAACTAGGCTGATTTGTGCAAATACCATCTACTCCTATCTCCATCAGCTGCATCATGTCCTGCGGCTTATCCACGGTCCATACAAATGCACTGCTTCCTGCCGCATGAATAACATTTACCAATTCCGGCGATACACTTTCCAAATACAATCCGTAATACTCGGCCGGATAGTCCGTTACCATCGTCGTCTTATCTGACATCGTATTATATAAAATCCGATTCGCTGCATCCTGTTCCTTAATTGCTTGTAAATACTTGTAATTAAAAGATGCAAATACACACCGTTCTGTCATATCATATGCCGCAACAGTTGCAGCCACCGATTCTGCAAACCACTCTGCTTCTCCGATATCCTTTAATTCCAAATAAATATTACATTCCTGTGTTCTAAGATATTCCATCGTTTCCTGCAGAGTAGGTATCTTTTCGCCTGCGAAATCAGTCCCAAACCAACTGCCTGCATCCAATGCACACAATTCTTCATATGTGTAATCGATTACGTTGCCTGCAGCACCGGTCGTGCGCGCTAATGCAGTATCATGAAAAATGACAAGCACACCATCTTTCGTGCTTTGAACATCCATTTCGATGTAATCAACACCAAGTTCACATGCGCCTTCAAATGCTGCCAATGTATTTTCCGGAAATTCTGCCGAATAGCCTCGGTGTGCAATTACTGCAGTCCGGCTTGCAACCGTTTCCTGCACTCCAAAATCATCCTCCTGCAGTTCACTGGATTCCGCCGCTATAATATTTCCTTCCTGCGTTTCATTTACCTGCTCCTCTAAATTCACTTTCACTCCATAGAAAACAAGTCCAAGCATCATAACAAACAGAATCATTCCAAGCACTGCTGCGGTCATTTTCTTATATGCGTGTTCCGCTGATTGTAATTTTGAAAAAACAAAAGGATACCCTGCCATCAATACAAATGTAAATAAGAAATTCGAAAAGAATCCTGCATACTTTGATGGCATAAACAACTTCAAAACAACAGTCGGAAACGTATAAAAGAATACTAATACAAAACTGCCCAGCAAAAATCGAAAAGCCCTTTCTCCAAATCTTCCCTCTATTTTAAATTTTATAAATCTCCGCTCAGCAAGCCAGCCAAATAAAATTCCTGCACCGGCACCCGCATTTGTAAGGCAGCCCACTTTTAACATGACTAGCATAAAAATAAAACACCCCACAACCACAAGCACGAAGTCTCTATAACGTCCATTTTCTACCCATTCATAAGCCCAATCTAACACAAAAATGAGTACTACTCCCATTCCAAGTGCCACCAACACATCCTGCGGCGTATGTACACCCAGATAATTTCTGGAAAATGCTACCATTAGACATACCAGCATACAAACGAACGCTAACGCTTTTTCTTTTTGTTTCCAAAGACGCTTCGCCCATGCACCCCAGACGGCCGTTCCTCTCGTTGTATGTCCACTTGGAAATGAGTAACCACCCGCATGACTTAATGCCGCTGACACTGGGGCAATCCGCTCATCTCGCCCCCAGGGACGTTCTACTTTAAAAATATTTTTTATGCCCTGATTGAGCGTACTGGCAAACGACACATTCAACGCCATCAGTTGTCCTGTGCGCTTATCGACACACCAGTACACAAGTGCCAAAAGTCCCCAGGTAATCGCTGCTTCCCCTAATGAAGTCAATGCCAGCACCAAGGAATCAAAGATTCCACCGGTCAATGTTCTGATTTGCTGTAAAAATAATAAGTAATTGATATCCATTCTGATGTACTCCATTTCATTTTTTATAACTTCGCCCCTGCCGGTTCAAGTAATGTCTTTGCTGTTTCTAAATTGTAATAAGGCATCTGGCGCGCCAAAAGAAGTTTTTATTACTATCTGTTACACTCTGACTATTCATAACATAGCAGTACATAAGAAAGTTGTATTTTATCTTAATTGTATCACTGATATAAGATACCATATAATACACCGCTCCTTTTCCATGTTGCAATTCTGCAAAATCTTTCGGCCAAATATTTTTATAGGTAATCATCGCAAATAACTTCATCGGATTATACAAATACTCTTCCATCCGTAATGTCTGATAATACAGCTGATATTCATTAAAAATATTTTTCAGCATCCGATAATCGCGAATATACAGACAAATCTTCTTCAAATAGGCTGTATTCAATTTTTCCAGCCATTCCTCTCCCATCATCTTTTTCAATAATTCAAAAGAGTTACTGCTATCCATGACCGGAACAATCGGTATCATAATATCAAAAAACTTTGTTCTTTCGTTTTTATCCTCAAACAATTAATCCCTTAACAGATAAATAAACTTTATTGGCATTTCCCGGCAATCTTTCTGCTTCTTTTCATTCCATTTTGTATTCAAATGGAAATTCATTTGCCGCAGTTCATAAAGAATCTTTACATCATCAAAACGGTCCAGATCCTCAATTATGAATGCATCACCCCTGCCTTGCTGGAATAAATAGATAATCTCGTCCATATATTTATCAAATTTCTCTTCCGACTCTTTCTTATCACTCTCTTTTTCAACCAAATCAATCTGACTCTTATCTACCTGAATGGTTTTAATAAACGGCTTCTTAAACTGTGCATTTACAATCGAAAACAATATAATTGCCGAACTCATCAATGCCAAAACCAACGCAAAGATATTAAACACATTATTCCAAAACATCCGAAAAAGAGAAATATTACTTTCCTCCAGCATCTGCGTCTGCGGAACATGAAATAAATACAACATCGAACTTAAAAATACAAACAACACTACCGTAAATCCAACCACTTTTCTCTTGCCAACAACCTTTTTTTCTGAAAGCAAGTCTGTGGAATCAATTTGGGGTGAAGCTGATGAATAATCTGATTCATCAGCTTCACCTGCACATTCTCCATATTGTCACCCCGAAACTTTGCAAGCGAAATATGAATGGTTTTCAAATGTTCCATATGCTCTTGCTCATATGTATTCATAATCGCACTTTTGCCTGCTCCATACGGACCGGTCCGGGCAATATTACAAAAAACTTTAGATGCCATTACGTCATCCAAAACCTTTTCATATCCGACATAATTTAATTTTTCTTTCTGGTCTGCATCCAAAATGAGCGGTGTCAGTGTCTCTAATATTATTTTCTTCTTATCCATGTTCGCCCCTGTTCCACTCACCCTCTGCCTTATCTCAATCGCAAACGTAATCACAACAATAAGTGCAAACACATCTATCCACTATACTAAATCTACTTTAGTATAACGTAAACGCACAATAGTGGTAAGCGTTTAATTTAGAGGTAGATTTTCATCCCCCGAATTTATCTTTATAATGATTGCTAGGAAATGCTAACATTT
>CAYMTX010000150.1:0-5050 GCA_964393475.1 uncultured Roseburia sp.
TGATACGACGTGCAGCTGCGTAACGTCCTGTTACAGCACCATCATTGAATAATAAAACTCTGGAATCTTTTTCAAGACCAAATGTCTCACCATCTTTGATTTTCATATCAGTTACGATAGTTCCCGGTGAATTTTTAGCTAATTCATAAGCTTCTTTTAAGGTGTTAACCTTAACTACGTTGTTGCCATAAAAAGCAGCTTCGATGATTGAGCGTGTTTTAGAAAAACCAACTTTTCCAGCGCCAATCTCATTAATTGGATAATAAGCTTTTGTTGACATAATGTCCTCCTTTATATTTTTTGAAATAACTTTGTAGCAAATTTCAAAAATTTCGCTACCATAATTTTACATTATGTGATTTTTTTGTCAATCGCTTTCTGATAAAATTTTTATAAACTACTTGTTACTATTCGTGCCACCATCTCTCTATGAGCAAAATTAGCCATGAAATGTCGGTAAAGCATGTGCAACATGCGTTTTTGCGAATGAGTGGGAAGGCTGAATTATTACACCCTATCGCTGTCCCTTCGCCAGTTCCTCTGCATTAAAGGCTCCCGGAACAAGTTCTCCCAATGAGAATATCTTATAATCTTCCTCGGTATTGGCCACAATCACTTTAAACTCCTGTAAATCGCAAAACTCCACCATAACCTGTCTGCATACTCCACATGGATAAAGATAATCATCTGCATCACCGGTTACTGCGATTGCCGCAAAATCCTTTTCTCCTTCCGAGATTGCTTTAAAGAAAGCTGTGCGCTCCGCACAGTTGGTAGGTGTAAATGCCACATTTTCAATATTACACCCCTTATATACCTTTCCTTCCTTTGTCAATAATGCCGCCCCTACTCTGAAATGTGAGTATGGTGCATAAGCCATTTCTTTTGCTGCTATTGCTTCTCTAATTAATGTTTTATAATCCATATATGCCTCCGAATTTACTGCTAAATATGATTATACCATGTCTATCGACATGGTAGCGCTCCGCGGGATGTACACGATTCGTTTTTGAAATTGTCCTCGCTTCGTTCGGACACGAATCGGCACTTGTATAATGTCTGATAACATTATACCATAAAAACCCAAAAATTATAGTATTTCCATTTCAAACTTGTTAAATTTTTCTGAACCATGTTTTAATTTTCTTTAAACACATCGTAATGTACTTGTTTCCGACAAAACATATATGCTATTATAAATCAACGCATTAAAGATTGTAAGTGAAATATAAACAGAAGGGAGATATATATGATAAAAAATGCTGAAAATCCATATTCAAAAATCACCCCTGCATTACTTGAACTATCGGAATTAGGTAAACAAAGTGCTGCATTTGACCCAAGTTTATACGCCACATATGACGTTAAACGCGGATTGCGAGATTTAAATGGTAAAGGTGTCCTTGTAGGGCTAACACAGATTTCTGACGTTTGTTCCACAAGAATAGAAAACGGTATTCCTGTTCCTGCTCCGGGTTCTCTGTATTATCGCGGTTACAATATCAAAGATATCATTGCCGGAATTGACCCGAAGAGTCACTTTGGTTTTGAAGAATGTACCTATCTTCTGTTATTCGGAAAACTTCCTACCAAAGATGAATTAATGAGTTTTGCTCTCATGCTTAGCGATTACCGCAGTCTTCCGACAAACTTTGTTCGCGATATTATCATGAAAGCTCCTAGTAAGGACATGATGAATACCTTAGCACGCAGTGTCCTCACATTATACTCCTATGACGATAAAGCCGATGATACCACATTACCGAATGTTTTGCGTCAATGTTTACAACTCATCAGCTTATTTCCAATGTTTTCTGTATATGGATATCAGGCATACAAGCACTATCACGATGGTGCCAGTCTATTTATCCATCCACCTGTAGCAAAATACTCTACTGCCGAAAATATTTTACACATTTTACGTCCGGACAGTAAATTTACACCATTGGAAGCCAAATTATTAGATACTGCCCTTATCTTACATATGGAGCATGGTGGCGGTAATAACTCTACCTTTACCACACATTTAGTATCTTCTTCCGGCACAGATACCTACTCTGCTATTGCAGCTTCCCTCGGTTCCTTAAAAGGTCCAAAACATGGCGGTGCCAACTTAAAGGTTGTTAAAATGTTCGATGATATGAAGCAAGTAGTAAACGATTGGGAAGATGAGGAAGAGGTAACACGCTACTTAACCGCATTACTTCACAAAGAAGCGTTCGATCAAAAAGGTCTCATTTATGGCATGGGACACGCGGTTTATTCTTTATCCGATCCGCGTGCAGAAATATTCCGTGGTTTTGTCGAAGAACTTTCCGTAGAAAAAGGCATGGAAAAAGAATTTAAACTATACACACTCGTCGAACGTCTGGCACCATTGGTAATTGCCAGAGAAAGAAAAATTTATAAAGGTGTAAGTCCAAATGTCGACTTTTACAGTGGCTTTGCCTACCGTATGTTAGATTTGCCAATGGAACTTTATACCCCAATCTTTGCAATCGCCCGAATTGCAGGTTGGAGTGCACACCGTTTAGAGGAACTTTCTATTGATGGCAAAATTATGCGTCCTGCATACAAAAACATTTGCGACCATAAGGAATACATTCCTATGAATCAACGCTAATTGCACAATAATAAGCAGTATACTTTTTTACACAAAAGAGGTTTCAAATCACTCCTCAATTAGATTTGAAACCTCTTTTTCTTCTTATGACAAAAACTCCGCTCTGGCAGTCTGTAAACTTTTAAAAAACCAAAGTACTGCTACAATCCAAACAATCATTAATAAAATATCCAACACACCACCTATTTTTAATACATAAGTGTCAAGCAAGCGAATGAAACCGAACAGCAGGAAAATAACTCCAATCACCATCTCTCTCCAACACAAAAATTCTACAAGTGCATCTTTCTGCTTACAGCGTTCTAACTCTTCCGGCGTCAAAATTAATGTACCAACTTCTCTTGTCTTTTTCATTTTTACTGCGGAAGCCATCAAATAAATACCTAATCCCGCAATTATCGCATCAAAAGCTGATAATATTAACAAACTACTTATTGTATTCATATATAAATTTCCTCCCTATATTTTATCAGACTTTTTAAAGTATAATCCCAATTGTTTCGACTTTCAATTAATATTTGCATTACGTTGCATTTTAGTGTACAATAGTACTAGATTATATCATCGTGTCAAGGGGGATATTATGAAATTAAACGACGCTAAAATATTAATTAGTGACGATTCCATTCTTGCAAGAAAACAGCTAAAGGATGCTATCCTCACTCTCGGTACACCTACATTTATTGAAACATCTAATGGTCAGGATGCCATCGACACCTACAAAAGAGAAAAACCACAGCTTGTTTTTCTCGATATTGTTATGCCGGTAAAAGACGGCAATGCTGCAATCCGTGAGATTCGTGAGTTTGATCCAAGAGCAGAAATCGTTATCGTATCTTCTGTTGGTACTCAGGCACAGTTAAAAGCTGCTATCAAAGCAGGTGCCAAAGACTTCGTTCAGAAGCCATTGAACCCAAAACAGATTCACTCCATTATTTCTTCACGTTTTGAAGGGAGATAGTTTATGTACACACAGTTTTTCGGGAATTTTCTGCTTTCACATGAATTGATTACAACAGAACAGCTCCTTGCCACACTAAAGCATAAGAATGAGATTCGTCCCCGTTTAGGTACGCTGGCCATGCATGCCGGATACTTAAGTGCCGGAGAAGTAGAACACATTCATATTATCCAGACACATCAGGATAAAAAGTTTGGTGAGATTGCTGTCGAATTAGGGCTTCTCTCACAGGCACAGGTTGATGAATTACTTGCATTACAGATTCCGGACTATCTGGCATTCGGACAAGCCTTAATCGATTTGGGTATTATTGATATCTACGAATGGGAAAGACTCGTAACCGACTACATTTCAGAAAATGAAATTAATGAACTTGACTTCTCCGAGGATTCTCGCGAAAAAGTCGAAACCTTATATCTCCATGTGAAAGAAAGACGGGGTGACCGACCGATTGATAACTTTAAAAGCACCTACGTTACCTTGCTATTTAACAACTTAATCCGTTTTGTAGGTAATGACTTCACCCCACTTGTAGGCGAAGACTTTTCTGAGTATCCTACCGAATTTTGTATATCACAGGAGATTCACGGTAAATATCACATGAAATTATACATTGATATGCCAAAAGAAACCTGTATTAACTTTGCATCCCGTTATGTAGGTGATGATTTTACAGATTTTGATGAATACGTAGAAGCTTCTGTCATGGATTTTGCAAACTTACATAATGGTTTGTTCTGTGTAAATGTGTCTAACACAGAGAACGTAGAATTAACCTTAGATCCTCCGCAGATAGAAGAAACCTCTTTACTTGAATTTGATCGTCCGGCAACTTTAATGCCAATCATATATCCTTTTGGAACAATTAATTTCATATTTGAACAGAAGTCATAAAACAACGGGACTGTAAACTTTTACAGCCCCGTTTCTTATTCCTCCAGAAACCCTAATAATTACATTGACACCGGGAAATGATGTATTCCAAGAAATTCCTTTACAATTTTTGGCATATCTTCCACTTCACATACCGTATTGTGACGAATTTCAGCATTTCTAATCTCTTCAATTGCTTGTGGAACAGCAACTTGTCCTATTTTACTCAATTCATCTACCAACGTAAAATCATCCATTGCATCGTACTTCTTATCAATCGCATTCATAACACTTCTTGTGAACTTATATGGACTTGCCGTCGATGCAATGACCATTTTTGTATTATCCCCACTCTCTTGCTGATACTTTTGATAAACAACCGTTGCAACTGCTGTATGTGTATCAATTACATAGCCCGTTTTTTCATACAATCTTTTAATAGTCTCTGCTGTTTCTGCCTCACTTGCATAGTTACCATAAAAGTCTGCAAGATTTGCTTTCATCTCCGGAGTAATTTCATAAACGCCTTCACTCACTAACAAATGCATTAACTCCGCATTCTTTGCCGCATCATCTCCGGCTATACGATATAT
>CAYMTX010000151.1:0-5035 GCA_964393475.1 uncultured Roseburia sp.
GCACAGAAGTATCATGGTAAGTTTAATCTCCGATTTGATGATACGAATCCGACGAAAGAAAAGACCGAGTTTGTAAATGCAATTGAAAATGATATTGCATGGCTTGGTGCTGACTGGGAAGACAGAATGTTTTTTGCATCTGATTATTTCCAGGAAATGTATGAAGGCGCTGTTAAGCTGATAAAAAAAGGAAAAGCTTATGTATCCGATTTGACAGCAGAGCAGATTCGTGAATATCGTGGTACTTTGACAGAACCGGGCAAGGAAGACCCATATTCTACCAGAAGTATCGAAGAAAATTTACAGTTATTTGAAGATATGAAGAATGGTAAATTTGCAGACGGAGAGAAAGTGCTTCGGGCAAGAATCGATATGGCTTCTTCTAACATTAATATGAGAGATCCGGTTATCTATCGTGTGGCTCGTATGAATCACCACAGAACAGGGGATAACTGGTGTATTTATCCAATGTATGATTATGCTCATCCGATTGAAGATGCAGTAGAAGGGATTACACATTCTATTTGTACGTTGGAATTTGAAGATCATAGACCATTGTATGACTGGGTATTAATTGAACTTGGTTACAAAGATGACCCATCAGGCACACCAAAGCAGATAGAATTTGCAAAATTATATCTGACGAATGTAGTTACAGGTAAGAGATACATTAAAAAATTAGTAGAAGATGGTATTGTAGACGGTTGGGATGATCCTCGTCTGGTTTCAATCACAGCATTAAAGCGCAGAGGTTTTACACCTGAATCTTTGAAAATGTTTGTAGACCTTTGTGGTGTTGCGAAAGCAAACAGTTCCGTAGATTATGCAATGCTTGAGTACTGTATCCGTGAAGACTTAAAACTTAAAAAATCACGTATGATGGCGATTCTGGATCCAATTAAAGTGGTAATTGATAATTATCCGGAAGGACAGGTTGAGTATTTAGAAGTTGCAAATAACCTTGAGAATGAGGACCTTGGCAGCCGAACTGTTCCATTTACAAGAGAAATATATATCGACCGTGAAGACTTTATGGAAGAGCCGCCTAAGAAATATTTCCGTATGTTCCCAGGGAATGAAGTGCGTTTGATGAATGCATATTTTGTAACATGTAACAGTTTTGTAAAGGATGAAAACGGAAAAGTAACAGAGATTCATTGTACCTATGATCCGGAATCACGCGGCGGCAACAGCCCGGATGGACGTAAGGTAAAAGGTACAATTCAGTGGGTATCTGCGGAATATGGTATTAAAGCAGAAGTTCGTCTCTATGAGAACTTAATCGATGAAGAAAAAGGCGTTTATAATGCCGATGGAAGCCTGAACTTGAATCCAAATTCATTGACTGTATTAAAGGATTGTGTGGTTGAGTCTAATTTAGCGGGTGCAAAAGCTTATGATAGTTTTCAGTTTGTGCGTCAGGGATTCTTCTGTGTAGATGCGAAGGATTCTACAGACGAGCATTTGGTATTTAATCGTATCGTATCGTTGAAGAGCTCGTTCAAATTACCAAATTAATTACCGCATTCATTTGTACGGTTACGAAGGAGGAGTATAATGAATTTATTTGAGGGATTAGAAAAATTTGGTTTACAAGCGCAAAATGTAGGAAGTTTATTCGAGGAAGAGAAAAAAACTGCGACAGAAGCGGATGGTTCAGCAGAACCGATAGAAGAAATTCCGACAGAGGATGAGTTCCTTTTAGAGAAAAGCGTTCGGTGTCCGGTATGTGATAAAGTTTTCAGAGCAAAAATGGTAAAGAGCGGTCGTGTAAAACGTTTAGAGCCGGATCAGGATTTACGCCCACGTTTCCAGTATATAGATACTAATAAATACGATACGTTGTCTTGTCCGCATTGTGGATACACTGCTATAAGCCGTTATTTTGAATATTTGTCAGCAATACAGTTGAAATTAATAAAAGAGCAGATTTGTGCGAACTTTAAACCTGTCGGAGAAGAACCGGAAGTATTTGATTACGATTATGCAATCGGACGTTATAAATTGGCGTTATATACTACAATAGTGAAAAAGGGGAAAACGAGTGAAAAAGCATATACTTGTTTAAAAATTGCCTGGTTATTCCGTGGAAAAGCAGAGTCGTTAGATACAGAAGCACCGGATTATGAAGTGATACTGAAGACATGTAAAGAGCAGGAAGAGCTATTCTATCAGCAAGCATATGAAGGATTCATGAAAGCTGTTTCCAATGAAATGTTCCCTATATGCGGTATGGATCAGACTATTATGGATTATCTGCTTGCTTATATGTCTGCACATTTTAAACGCTATGATGTTGCCTCAAAATGTATCTCTAATATTTTGGGGTCTGTTACAGCGCAGAATAAAACGAAAGAACGTGCAAGAGATTTGAAAGAGCAAATCGTAGCAGAGATTAGGAAAAGTAAACAAATATAAAAGTAAAATAATAGCACTCTGTGTAGTATGGCAGAGTGCTATTATGATTTGATGCATTTATGTCAAATCAGAAACGTTCCACCGGAGATATGCGGATTTGATAAAGCGGGATACAAACAGGTCGAAATCCGGTATCTTTGAGTGTGGACAGGTATAAAAGAAAAGAGAGAATTGAGTTATGGCTTGGTATGATGAGGCAGTATTTTATCACATTTATCCGTTAGGACTTAGCGGAGCACCCAAACAAAATGAATATGGGAAAGTAGTGCATCGTTTAAAAGATATGATGGTGTGGATTGACCATATTAAGGAGTGTGGCTTTAATGCGATTTATATTGGACCGCTTTTTGAATCGGTCGGACATGGTTACGAGACCACAGATTATAAAAAACTGGACAGCCGTCTGGGTGATAATGCGGATTTAAAAGAGTTTGTGGCAGTCTGCCATGACAATGGCATTCGTGTCATTTTCGATGGGGTGTTCAATCACACTGGTAGAGATTTTTTTGCATTTAAGGATATAAAAGAGAACCGTGAGAATTCTAAGTACAAGGATTGGTATTGTAATGTAAATTTCTGGGGAAATAACGAGTATAATGATGGTTTTTCTTATGATAATTGGGGCGGTTACAACCTTTTGGTGAAATTAAACCAGCGTAATCCGGAGGTTCGTGATTATATCTGTGATGTGATTCGGTTCTGGGTAAGTGAATTTGATGTGGATGGTATTCGTTTAGATGCGGCTGATGTATTGGATTTTGATTTTATGAAAGCACTGCGCCATGTGGCAAATGAAGTGAAACCGGAATTCTGGCTGATGGGAGAAGTAATTCACGGGGATTACAGTCGTTGGGCGAATGCAGATACACTCCATTCTGTTACGAATTATCAGCTGCATAAGGCGTTATATTCCGGTCATAATGACCATAATTATTTTGAAATTGCTCATACGGTAAAGCGATTAAATGATATGGGGAATTTGAAGTTGTACAATTTTACGGACAACCATGATGTGGAGCGTATCTATACAAAATTGAACAATAAGAAGCATTATACACCTGTGCATACATTGTTGTATACACTTCCGGGCATTCCTTCGGTGTATTATGGATCGGAGTTCGGAATTGAGGGCAGAAAAGAGCGTGGTTCAGATGATTCGCTACGTCCGTGTCTGAACTTTGGAGATTATCAGAATGCAGTCAGGGAAAATGCTCATACTGCACTCATTGCCCGGCTTGGAAAAGTGCGTCAAAGTGTGAAAGCATTGTCTTATGGCGATTACGGGGAGTTATTGCTCACGAATAGACAATATGCATTTTCTCGTAATTATGATGGAGAGAGTGCGGTAGTAACAGTGAATAATGACGACAGCGATTTTGTTATGACCGTACAGGCAGGAAATGCGGCAGAATATACCGGTGCACTGTGGGGTGAAAAGGTATCGGTTGTAAATGGATGTATTACTGTGAATGTAAAGGCGAATAGCGGAGAAATCTGGATTCCGTATACCGATGGTATGGAAAGTAAATCCAATATAGAAACACTTGGAAAAATTGCGGTACAAACAGAGAATATTACGGAAGCAATCGGAACAGAAGAAAAACAGAATGCGGAAGAAAAACATAACACAGAAGAACGAACAGTGGAAACTGCAATGGATGAACCGAGCGCGGGAGCTTTAACGAAAGAGAACTTCGACGAATGCAAACAGATAAGAGAGCAGGCTTTTGAAGCAGGCAGAATTGCAGGACTTCAGGAGGCGATTCTGGCAATTATGGAGCGCAATGGGTATGTGACAGAGCAGATGCGGAATGATGTATACAATCAGACACATATTCCGTCGCGGATAAACTGGGTGAAGAGCTTTCGCTAAATTATAGCATGTTGTTTGGAAGATGAAATGAAACAGGACAAAGATAAATCTGTATAATGGATTATCTTTGTCCTGTTTTCATTTTAAAAATATGACTTATTTATTGTTGTTTTCCTGCATTTTCATTGCGCGTACTTTAAGCGGAAGTCCGAATAAAGTAATGAAACCTTCAGCATCGTGATGGTCATATAAATCACCTGTGGTAAAGCTTGCAAGTGATTCGCTGTAAAGGGAATATGGAGACGTAGTACCGGCTTTAATGATGTTGCCTTTGTAAAGTTTGAATTTAACTTCGCCTGTTACATATTCCTGTGTAGAAGATACGAATGCTTTTACAGCGTCACAAAGTGGTGTGAACCATTTTCCTTCATAAACAATCTGCGCAAGTTTGTTGCCCATATCTTTCTTCACTTCCATTGTAGCACGGTCAAGAACCAATTCTTCTAACTGCTGGTGTGCTTCCATAAGGATTGTACCGCCCGGTGTCTCGTAAACACCACGGGATTTCATGCCGACTACACGGTTTTCTACAATGTCTACAATACCGATACCGTGTTTGCCGCCCAGTGTATTTAATTCGCGGATAATGTCTGACACTTTCATCTGTTTGCCATTTACGGAGGTTGGAACACCTTTTTCAAAAGTCATTGTCACATATTCACCTTCGTCCGGTGCTTTCTCCGGAGAAACGCTTAAGACTAATAAGTGGTCATAATTCGGTTCTACAGATGGGTCTTCCAGTTC
>CAYMTX010000152.1:0-5018 GCA_964393475.1 uncultured Roseburia sp.
AGAATACGCTTGCGTTTTGTGAATAGAGAGGAAATAGAACGATGGGAATGATTACAAATGATTGGCTCGCACCAATGCAGGCTGAATTCAAAAAACCTTATTATTCGGAGCTATATCAATTTGTTCGGGAAGAATATGGCAGGGGTGTGGTTTATCCTCCGGCAGATGATATTTTTAATGCGATGCATTTTACACCACTTAGTGAAGTGAAGGTGGTGATTTTGGGACAGGATCCATATCATAACGTGAATCAGGCACATGGCCTTAGCTTTTCCGTGCCGGCTTCTCAGAAAGATATTCCGCCATCGTTGCAGAATATTTATAAGGAATTGGAGTCTGATTTGGGATGCTATATTCCGAACAATGGATATTTGAAAAAATGGGCAGACCAGGGGGTGCTGCTTTTAAATACCGTATTGACTGTGCGGGCACATCAGGCAAACTCACATCAGGGAAAAGGCTGGGAACAGTTCACGGATGCGATTATACGCGCTGTAAATGCACAGGACAGACCGGTGGTATATTTGCTTTGGGGTAGACCTGCACAGAGTAAAATACCAATGCTTGACAATCCGAAACATTTGATTTTGAAAGCTCCGCATCCGAGTCCGTTATCGGCGTACAGAGGATTTTTCGGATGCAGACATTTCAGCCAGACGAATGCTTTTTTAGAAAAGCATGGTGAGACACCGATTGATTGGCAGATTGAAAACGTATAGATTGTATTTTTTGCTGATATGTGTTAAAGTAAAATTAGGAAATGACCGATATTTTATATGTATAAGAGATTTGTAATGCAAGGATGCAGATAGGATATTTAGTGGAATATGACAAGGAGGTATAATTATGGCAACAATTTCAGGATATGATTCAGCTTCTATTGGTGTATTATTTTCAAGTTTGAATAATAATAACAGATCCGGTAACGGAATGTCAGATTTGCTAGGCATTAATTATAGTGACTATGCAACCATTCGAAATGGTTCTTATTATAAGCTGATGAAGGCTTATTATACTACAGATGCTTCCAAAGAAGTATCAGGTATTGTTGCAAATAAAACAGATACTTCAACATCTAAGGATGATGCCAAGACACTTGCCGGAATTGAGGGCGCTTCAGACGACTTGAAAGCTTCTGCAGACGCAATGTTACAGAGCGGAACAAAGTCTTTATTTAAGACAGAACGTGTGACGGATGATAAGGGCAATGTGACTACTAAATATAATACGGATGAGATTTACAAAGCAGTAAGTAAATTCGTTGACGAATATAACAGCCTGGTAGATGCGGCTTCTGATTCTAATACAGCGAACATTTCCAGTGCAGCAGAACGCATGGTGAAAATGACAGGATACAATGAGAAGATGCTCGGGGAAGTAGGCATTACAGTAGACGAAGATAATCACCTTAAGGTTGATGAGAAGGCGTTTAAAGCTGCGGACATGGATAAGGTTAAGGGCATTTTTAATGAGAGAGGCGGTTATGTATATCAGATATCTGCACAAGCTTCGATGATTAATTATTATGCAGAGAACGAAGCATCTAAGTCTAATACTTATACAAAATCCGGTACTTATACATACAATTATAATTCCGGTGCACTATATAGTGAGGGAATTTAAGGAATTATTCTAAAAGACATTGAAAAAATAAAATGAGCGTGTTATGTTATGAGAAGTTCAAGGTATTTGGACTTCTCATTTTTTTGAAAGGAAGTTTTTATGGCGAAGAAAGTTGTAATTGGTATGTCGGGTGGTGTAGATTCATCTGTGGCAGCCTATTTATTAAAGCAAGAAGGATATGAAGTGGTGGGAGTCACCATGCAGACATGGCAGGATAGGGAAGCAGACGGAAGTGAACTTGCAATGATAAAGGATGCACGAGCGGTAGCAGAACGTTTGGACATTGCATATCATGTAGTGGATTTTCGCGATGCATTCAAAAAGTATGTTATGAATTATTTTGTAGAGGAGTATTTACAGGGGCATACACCAAATCCATGTGTAGTCTGCAATCGTTTTGTAAAGTGGGAAGCGTTGCTTCATTATGCGGATGAGGTGGGCGCTGATTATATTGCAACCGGTCATTATGCACGTATTGACAAGCTTGCGAATGGCAGATATGCAGTTTGTAATTCTGTAACCGCTGCAAAGGACCAGACTTACGCACTTTATAATTTGAAACAGGAGCAGCTCAAACGAACTATTATGCCGGTTGGTGCTTACACCAAAGATGAAATTCGTGCAATTGCGGCAGAAATCGGATTGAATGTGGCACAGAAAAAGGACAGCATGGAAATCTGCTTTATTCCGGATGATGATTATGCAGCATTTATTGAGGCGCAGACAAAGGGGCAAGTGCCGCCGCCGGGTAATTTTGTGTCGGTAGATGGTGAAATATTAGGACAGCACAAGGGCATAACACATTATACAATCGGTCAGCGTAAGGGGTTGGGAATTGCATTAGGTGCACCGGCGTTTGTTGTGGCAATCAGACCGAAGACAAACGAAGTGGTGCTTGGAAGCAACAGTGATGTATTTACCACAAAACTTTATGCAAATCGTTTAAATGCAATGTCTATTCCGGAATTTGAAGATGGCATGGAGTTAAAGGCAAAGATACGATATTCTCATGCCGGAACAATGTGCAAGATAACCAGAACGGGAGAAGATGAGATTTGTTGTGAGTTTGCAGAACCGGTAAGAGCAGTGACACCTGGGCAGGCAGTTGTATTCTACGATGGTGAACATGTCGCCGGTGGAGGAACGATAGTGCAATAATATTACTGCCTCATCAAAACAGCACATCGAAAAAGAGTCTTGACAATTGAAAGAAATTGGATATAATACAAAATGCAAACAGTTTGCAAAAGCAAAGTGTTTGCATTTTTTACGTAAATGAAATTCGAAAGGTCAGGATAGAAAATGTTACATATTTTAGAACATGCATTAGAACATACCGTTGCGGATGTAATCGGCTTATTGCCATTTTTGTTTCTTACTTATCTGTTGATGGAGTTGATGGAGCATTATGCCGGAAGTAAATTCAATCAGGCGATTCAAAATTCGGGCAAATTTAGCCCGTTGATAGGGGCTGTCTTAGGTATTATTCCTCAGTGTGGATTCTCTGCAACGGCCGCTAGTTTTTTCTCGGCAAGAATTATCGGAGTGGGTACGATAATAGCGGTATTTTTGTCTACTTCAGATGAAATGCTTCCGATATTGCTTTCAGAAGCAGTGCCGATTGGGACAATAGTCAAAATTTTATTTTCAAAGGCGGCAATTGCTTGTGTTTCCGGTTATATTGCATCTTTTGTATACCAGAATCTTTTACGAAAAAAAGAGGGAGATATGGATATTCATGTAGTATGTGAGGAAGAACATTGCAGTTGTGAAGATGGAGTGTTGAAATCTGCAATAAAACATACCGTGAAGATTTTCTTTTATATTTTTGTGATTACATTTCTTTTTAATGCGGTAATTGAAGGTGTGGGTGAAGATTCACTGGCAAATGTATTTTCGAACCTTCCGGTGATAGGACAGATGGTTGCAGCATTGGTTGGCTTGATACCAAATTGCGCTTCTTCGGTAGTGATTACCCAGCTTTATTTAAAAGGGGTTATCAGTGCAGGTATGATGATGTCCGGCTTGCTTGTAAATGCCGGAATCGGAAGTCTGGTGCTTATCCGGTTAAACCGTCATGTAAAAGAAAATGTAGGCATTTTGACGGCCGTATACGGATTTGGCGTTGTGTGGGGAATTTTAATTGATATCTTGGGAATTGTATTTTAGACAGGAGTGAACAAATGGCAAACTGTGGATATGCGACAGCAAACCGGAAAAAGATATTAGATTTTTTGAAAGAAAATCATAACAGAACGCTTACGGTTGCGGATATTGATACGTATTTAAAGGATTGTGACAGTGAAGTGAATATCAGTACGATTTATCGCTATTTGGATAAATTGGAAAAAGAGGGAACTGTCATGAAGTATGTGGCAGAAAAAGGTTGTCAGGCGACATATCAATATGTAAAAACAGGGCATAATTGTGAAGAACATTTACATTTGCAGTGTGTGAAATGTGGACATGTTATTCATTTAGAATGTCATTTTATGCATGAAATTTTAGAGCATGTAGAAAATGAGCATGGTTTTAAGATGCAGTGTAGAAATTCTATTATTTATGGGACTTGTAAGAAGTGCGCGGAGTGTTAGTGGATATAACTTGAGATAGTGGTGTTTTGGTGTGAACCAACCGATGAAAGCGTTGTGGGAGTTATCGGAGTCTGAGATAGATCAGGTCTTGGCTATTGATTTAAAAGGTACCATTATGGGCAGTAAGATGGCGATGGAGCAGATGCTTCGTCAGGGACATGGTGCCATCTACAATATGGAAGGGTATGGTAGCAATGATGCTTGGCCTGAATATGTATGGTACCGGTAAAAGAGCTGTAACACATTTTACGCAGGCATTGGCAAAAGAAAGTGAGGAGCGCGGTACCGGTATTATCGTAGGACGTTTAAGTCCGGGTATTATGATTACTGACTTTACTACCGGTGCATTAGGTGGTAAGGAGAAGATTGATTTACCAGAGAAAACGAAGAAGGTTTACAATATTCTCGGTGATTATCCGGATGTAGTAGCAGAGTTTTTGGTGACTAAGGTGCTTGAGAATACGAAGAATAATTCGCACATCGAATGGCTTACCAGCGGTAAAGCAGCGTGGCGTTTCATGACAGCAGGGTTTAATAAGCGGAATTTCTTTGAATAGGATAGGTCAGGCGGAAAGAATTTCTTAGATAATAAAAAGGAGATGTTGAATATTCAACATCTCCTCTTTTTGATGCAGAAGATGGGACTTGAACCCACACGGTATTGCTACCACTGGCACCTGAAGCCAGCGCGTCTGCCGATTCCACCACTTCTGCAAGCAAAATATATTTTATCGGTTTTGCGAGAAGAAGTCAAGAGTAAATTCTAAAATTGTGCTAATTGTATATAAAATATATTAATTG
>CAYMTX010000153.1:0-4896 GCA_964393475.1 uncultured Roseburia sp.
GGCTGCCATTAATGACATACATGATGCACATGTTGAAGCCATAGATGTAGAACCATTTGACTCAAATGTTTCAGATACGGCACGAATTGTATATGGGAATTCTTCTTCTGAAGGAAGAACTGCCATTAATGCTTTCTCTGCTAATGCACCATGTCCGATTTCACGACGACCCGGACCTCTTGAAACCTTTGTCTCACCAACAGAGTATGCCGGGAAATTATAGTGATGCATATATCTCTTTGTAGTAACGTTAGCATCTAAACCATCCACTTTCTGAACTTCTGATAATGGAGCTAATGTTACAATATCACAAATCTGTGTCTGTCCACGAGTAAACATAGCAGAACCATGCACTCTTGGAATCAAATCTACTTCTGCCGCAAGCGGACGAATCTGATTGATTGCACGGCCATCCGGACGTTTATGATCTTTTAAAATCATCTTACGAACAGTCTTCTTCTGGTACTGGTAAACTGCCTCACCTAAGATTGCTAACCATTCTTCGTTCTCTGCAAACGCTTCCGCTAATTTATCTGTAATTGCGCGGATATTCTCTTCACGAACCTGTTTCTCATCTGTGAAAACAGCTTCTTCCATCTCTTCCGGAGTTACGATTTCTTTGATTGCAGCAAACATTTCTTCCGGAATTGCACAACTTGTATATTCATGCTTTGCCTTACCGCATTCTTCTGTGATTTTATCAAAGAACTCGATAACTGTCTGGTTTACATCGTGACATTTATAAATAGCTTCCAACATCTTGTCTTCCGGAATTTCGTTTGCTCCGGCTTCAATCATGATAACTTTTGTTCTTGTAGAAGCTACTGTCAACTGTAAATCACCATTATCCCAAACTTCCTGAGAAGGGTTTACAATAAATTCACCATTTACCATACCCATCTGTGTTGTTGCACAAGGACCATCAAACGGGATATCTGAAATAGTTGTAACTAATGCAGAACCAATCATAGCAACTAATTCAGGACGGCATTCAGGGTCTACAGACATTACCATGTTATTGATTGTAACATCGTTACGATAATCCTTCGGGAATAATGGTCTCATCGGACGGTCAATTACACGTGATGTAAGAATCGCATTCTCAGATGCCTTACCTTCTCTCTTATTGAAACCACCCGGAATTTTACCAACTGAGTACATTTTCTCTTCGTATTCTACACTGAGTGGGAAGAAATCGATGCCATCTCTTGGTTTTACAGATGCTGTAACAGTTGATAAAACTGTTGAATCACCATATTTTACTAATGCAGCGCCATTTGCCTGTGCACAAACTCTGCCAATATCTACAGTAAGAGTTCTGCCTGCAAGTTCCATTGAAAAACTTTTAAACATAATGTTCTCCTTAAATTATAAATATTATTTTTTAAGCAGAAGTCCGAAACTACTGAAATATACACAAACGAAACATGTACATTTCAGTGGTCTCGGGATGTTCTTCTGCTTTTTGCTCTTAAAATGCCTTCATCTTAAAATAGAGCGGCCATACAACCGCTCCATTTAAAAGGGAAATCCCTCCACGTTTTACCGTGAATTATTTTCTTAAGCCTAAACCTTCAACGATTGCACGATATCTTTCGATGTCAATCTTCTTCAAGTAAGCTAACAAACCACGTCTCTGACCTACCATTTTAAGAAGACCTCTTCTTGAGTGATGGTCGTTCTTATTAGCTTTTAAGTGCTCTGTTAACTCATTGATACGCTCTGTTAAAAGTGCAATCTGTACTTCCGGTGAACCTGTATCGTTAGCAGTTCTTCCGAATTTGTTGATAATTTCTAATTTTCTTTCCTTTGTAATCATTGTCATGATCCTCCAAATATTATAATAATCGCCCTGAAGTATGGATACTCAGTCAAAGGTCGGAGTGTCCTAAAACCGAATATGGGCTAAACTCATACTCGCTTAGTATATCATAGTAAAATATGATTGTAAAGCAGAATTTAATCAATCTTTTTATCTATGGAAAATCTGCCGTTTTCCCATGTAACTTCAGCAACTACCACTGATTCTCCCTGTGCCAGCTCCTTATTGTAATTGAAATGATAAACGCGATTATTTATCTCTATTTCTGCCTCAAATCCGCTTGTTCCACCCCGATGTGAAAAATTATTCACCTGGAAACAATACGTTCCTTCTTTCAAATCTCTTTTTTCCGGATAGATAATATTTTCTACTGCCACTTCTGTTGCCGGATATCTTATATCTACATCAAGCGTCCCCTTAGAAGGCGATTCATAACCGGCATTACCATAATAGATTGTATATCCGTCCGGTTCAATGCAATATGCATCGAAATCATTCGGATTATCTCCGTCCTCATTCCACTGAATCGAAAATCTTAAATCTCCATCGACTAAGCCACCTGCATGTATTACATTTTGTTCTATACTCCCTGACGCATCCACAGAAGCCGCAAGCATAATTACTGCTACTGACGAAGTTACCAAATACGACATTTTCTTCCGTAATTTATCCGTTTTTTTCTGTCCCTTCGATTCTCCACCCGGATTACCGCCATCCTTCTGTTCTTCTATAAATTCATACCCAAAATCTGCAAATTCTTTTTGTGGCTGTGCAAATTCCACCGGAACATATCCGCTTAAATCTTTCGGCTGATGTATTTCCACAGAATCAGCAAATTCTTTTCCGCTATTATTCCATTCACTTTTCATAAATATCTCCGTACTTTGCAATCTGGCTTTCTACTTTGTATGTACATCAAGCTGCGGATACGGTATACTGATATTATTTTTATCAAATGCTGTTTTCATTTCTTTATTCAATAATCTTCTGGTCGAAAAAATATTTTTTTCATCTACCTCTACGCAGAATTTTAATGTAATGGAAGAGTCACCCAGTGTTTCTACTCCCAGATAGCGGATATCACCCTTAAAAACATCTTCATGCTTTGCTTTTATCTCTTTACATATCTGTTCCAAAACAGTCTCCAACGCTTCCAAATCTGTTTCATAAGAAACTCCGATTTCACATACCGCTGTCGAACCATGATTAGAACGGTTAATGATATTTTTCAAATCAGAATTATTAATAATCTTAATATTCTTACCACTGTCCTCAAGGCTCAGCGTTCGGATGCCAATTGCTTTTACAGTACCGCGAAATCCGTCTACTTCAATAATATCGCCTACATTATATTCATTTTCAAAAAGGATAAAAACACCGGTTACCAAATCCGCAACCAGACTCTCTGCGCCAAAACCGATAATCAAAGCCACAATTCCGATACTGGCAAAAATAGTACTCACATTTACTCCGATAATCGATAATACCCAGCAACAGCCAAACAAAATCATTGCATATTTTGTAAGACTGCAAATCAATGTCGCCAGTGTTCCGATGCGGCCATTCTTCCCCTTGAACATACCAATGACACCTAAAGTAATGTTGCCGACTATCATCACAAATGCAATTGCAATGACAACCTCTATAATTGTCTCCAAATTAATCGTAATGAGTGCATCCATTCCTCCCAACAATCCGGTACGTTTCGCAATAAATGATACTACTACCAGAAAAACAAGCGGTACACCTACCTTATAGAATGCATTTTTCAACTTTTCATTCATAACAATTTCTCCTTTGTCTTTTTATATATGAAAAAAACATCATGCCAAACTGCACAATGCTTTCTTCTCTTTTAATCGTTAATAATACGTACATATTTTACCGGTGTACGATATTTGTAATTCGAAATACGTATACCTGTCTTTGGTGAACTTGCGTGAACAACCTGACCACCACCAATATAAATTGCAACATGATTAATACGTGAACCATTACTATAAAATACCAAATCCCCAGGAAGAAGCTCACTCTCGGAAATCTTCGTACCCATCTGAGACTGTGATACAGAATAATGAGGTAATGTATAACCATAATTTTTGAATACACTTAATACAAAACCGGAGCAATCAGCACCTTTTGTCAAACTTGTACCACCCCACACATAAGGATTACCTACAAACTGACATGCATAGTCTACTAAATCAACGCGTACATCGGATACGCCTACTCCGTATCTGGCTTCTGTCATAGTAAGTGCTCTCGGAAGCACATCCTTAACTTCTACATACTCTGCTGAAACATATCCTTCATCGCTATCGATTGCTACTTTTACCCAGTCATCTAATACTTCAACAAATTCTAATTCTTCTCCTGTTGAAATCGTTGTAATGATAGAACATTCTGTATTTGGCTCCGTTCTTACATTTAAAGAATCTGTAAGAGCGATTGCTACTGTTCTCACCAATGTCTCAGCAATCGCTTTTGCCTCGTCACCGGTAATGATATATTCTGCTTTTACATAACCTGTGATTTCACCGGAAGAGATATAATACCACTCTCCTTCTGTCGCTAAAATCTCACAAGCTGCATTTCGCGGCATTTTACCAACCATTTTAGAATCCGTAGTTGCTGCCTCACGAACATTTAAATTACCGCTTTCTACCTGTGCAATACCTAAATTCTTAAATCCAAATACTTCCTGTTCTTCTAATGCTGTAGCTGTAATTTCATTTACCACTTCAGAAACGGAGGCTGTATATTCTGCTTCTAACATTGAATCAACTAAAGCACTGGATATACCGGCTCTTACTGTATTATTCTGCACTTCTGTATCTATATCACATACACCGGCTCTTACATCGCCTGCTTCTGCCAGTGTACCTTCTGTATCCATATTATTTACAACTGCAATAGTACCAACACATAATACTGTTACAACAATTCCTACTGCACTAATATATCTTGACTTCATGTGACCTCCTGTTATGTCTAAAACCAATAACTTAAACTATTATTGAGTATAACAAGCATTTTTAACATTGTCAATATTTTTTGTAACATTTCTGTAATAC
>CAYMTX010000154.1:0-4701 GCA_964393475.1 uncultured Roseburia sp.
AGATGTTAGCAGCTTCTTCATAGAATACTGCTGCACCATACATTTTTTCAATCATCTGACGAGGTACTTTACCTTTACGGAAACCAGGAACACTGATTTTATTTCTCTCTTTCAAGTAAGCTTCCTGTAAAGCTTTTTCCAATTCTTCTGCCGGCACTTCTACTGTGAGTTTTGCCATATTCTTTTCTAAATTTTCTACCTGTACTTTCATTTAACAATCTTCCTCCTTAAATATATAGAAAAGGTAGCCGTATGCCGCAATGCCTGACAAAAGGGCATACTGCGACCATTACAGTCATTTACAGATTATAACATACGCTTTTTTAATTTACAAGAAATTTTCTGTGTTTTCTACAGTTTCTTGCTGATTTTTACTTCCGACTGCCCAAATACGCTTTATCTGATTACCAAAATCAGCATAATTCCATGAACGCTTGCTTCTGGCAACACACTTTGGATCATTTATTAAAAATCCATTTTCGTTATAACCATAAACAAGAATAAAATGTCCTTCTGCTGTAAATACGCCCTTCTTCACAGAACAGATTAATACCTTTCCTTCATCCAATGCATTCTTCATACTCTCCTCTTTCAACGCAGGATGTTCTACTTGCAAACCGTATAAAGTCGGGAAGTCATCCAGTAACTTCCACGCAGTTCCGACATTTTTTACATAATACCCATGTTCTGTACTATATTCAGCAACTTTATCAGGAGTCACGTCCTCAAAATCCGTCAAGGCAAGCACTGTCATGGCAAGGCAGGTTGGTCCGCAACCGGAAAGCCCCATCTCTTTTCCACCATATTCGAAATATCCCCATCGTGGATCATACTGTAACAACAATGGATACTCCTCTTCCAGTTCCTTCTCTGTAAAACCGCCTGTTACACTGCCATCTGCTTCAAGTGACCCCAGCACATATGCTGCCATCTCCGGATTATTCGCCAGATTGTCTAACATATCCTTTGAATAAGCTTCCGCATTTGTGTAAACTTCGCGAACTAATTCATGTTCTTCTGAAAGTTCTGCCAATTTCCGAATAACCTGTTCCTCAGTACGTTTTTCCGGTTTATCTACTTCTTCCAAACCATATAATTCTATGTAGCTTAATTCTTCTGTTTCAGTTTCTGTAACTTCTTCTATTTCCTCTGTCTCCGACAAATTCTCTGTATCGCTTGACAGCGTCTCTTCCACTTCTGTATTAGAATTTACACTTATATCTGCAATATCCGATTGTTCTGCCTTATTTCTGATAACTATCACAAAAACTGCCAAAAATGCCACCATTGTTACGGAAAATACAACAAATAATTTTTTGTGTTTCTTCATAACTTCTCCTAAAAACCAAGTTCCTCTCCTACAAGAATCACCTTGATTCTGCCCGGCACTCTGGACGCTCTTGTTATTACTGTACTGCAACAAATAGTGTCATTGAAACAGTTCCCGCATTTCCCGGTTTTTGCACATGGTGTATCCTTATTCAGGCGCACTGTATTCGGTGGTGCTGCAAAATTACGTGTACGTGTGATTCCAGCCTCTACATCTGTTACAACTTTATTCATACCGGCAACAACAATGACCTCCTCCGGTCCATATGTCATCAGCCATACCCTGCTGCCCGCACCGTCAATATTGACCAATTCGCCATCTAAAGTAATTGCATTGGTACTGGTCATGAAAATATCTGCTGTAGCCTGACTCGCTTTACATGCTTTGATACCTTCCGGTGTTTTCGGGAAATTCTCTCTCCGGATTAAATCATGACCTGCTTCTTCTAAGTCCTCTTTTAATCCCAGTTCATCAATCGTTACCGAACCACCATAGGTTACACTCTTTGGTACCTCTCCTACCAATTCCATAAACTTTGCTTTGGCTTCTTCTTTGTTTTCACAATAGTAGCCTTCCATTTTTCGTGTCTGTAATTTTTTAATAATACTCTCCGCCTGATTCCGATAAAACTGTTTCTTTGGCATGGCAGTCCCTCTCTCTGCTTATAAATGATATTCTTATGTTTATAAAACTACTTTTTTTCTCTTTTACGTAATAAGTAAATATCCAGTTTTTCTTTCATATTGTCGGGTATTTCCTTTGCAACCGGACACTTTACTGCATTTACCATTCGTTCTACAAACTGACTGATAAATGCTACATCTTTTTCCATATGTTCCATTTTCATAACCGCCATCGTATCATAGTTGTTATGAATTGTCGCCGTGTTACCCGGTGCAATTCTTGCAAAAGATACCGCCGGTATTCCCTTGTCCGCAAACGGCGTTGAATCACTGGAATAGACACCCTGATATGCGTCCACACCAAACCCGACTTCCTGACTCATGTAACTGATATAATGCACTAATTTCTCCTCGCTGGTACAGCATGCAAGGAATTTACCCATAATGCATCCAATCATATCCAAATTCACATTCAAAACTACTTTTTTCAGTTCTTTTTCATGCGCCGTTACATACGCCTTTGAACCGAGCAGCCCACGCTCCTCCGAACCACACCACACAAATCGAAGACCATAACGATGTGGTTTGGACATGTATTCTTTGGCAATTGCCAAAAGCCCGACACTGCCGGACATATTATCATATGCCCCCTGCGAAAGAGACGTACTGTCATAATGCGCGGTCATAACGATATATTCGTCAATTTCACCCGGCAAATCTAAAATAACATTCCGCGATTCTCCTTTATAACGATTCTGCTTCAGAACGATTTTCGCAGTCTGTGCATCATTCTCTATCAGCGCAATTGCTGCTTTTGCATTGATATTCACACCCGGAATACGGTTTCCTTTTGCCACAAATGCGCGTAACTCTCTGTGGTCGATATCTTCATCTATATAGTTCGCATTACCATCATATGTAATAAAACCAACTGCCCCATTTTCAAAAATATCCTGATAAATCCAATGCCCGAGATAACCGTCAATCATTACAATTTTATCTTTGCACTGAGAAAGCGAGTACGCATCTCTTCCGGTCAGATAGTAAAGTGGTGCTTCTACTTCTCCGCTTACAGTTCCCAAATAACCTTTGCACGGTATTTCCTTGCCGTCTACCATTAACACTGCTTCCTGTATGGTCGCCATATCTACTAAAAATGGTTCAATCACTGCCTCTGCGCCAAAACCGGCACATGTTTCTTTTATATATTCCGCACATTTTAATTCCTCTGCGCTGCCACCGGTACGAATATAGGCTGTTTCTTTAAAAATCCGTTTCATTTCTACTGTTGTCATGATGTCTCCCCTCGTTCTGCTCCTTACGCAATTGCTGCTTTTGCATTGATATTCACACCCGGAATACGGTTTCCTTTTGCCACAAATGCGCGTAACTCTCTGTGGTCGATATCTTCATCTATATAGTTCGCATTACCATCATATGTAATAAAACCAACTGCCCCATTTTCAAAAATATCCTGATAAATCCAATGCCCGAGATAACCGTCAATCATTACAATTTTATCTTTGCACTGAGAAAGCGAGTACGCATCTCTTCCGGTCAGATAGTAAAGTGGTGCTTCTACTTCTCCGCTTACAGTTCCCAAATAACCTTTGCACGGTATTTCCTTGCCGTCTACCATTAACACTGCTTCCTGTATGGTCGCCATATCTACTAAAAATGGTTCAATCACTGCCTCTGCGCCAAAACCGGCACATGTTTCTTTTATATATTCCGCACATTTTAATTCCTCTGCGCTGCCACCGGTACGAATATAGGCTGTTTCTTTAAAAATCCGTTTCATTTCTACTGTTGTCATGATGTCTCCCCTCGTTCTGCTCCTTACGCAACACGTTCCTCTCATGCTGCTGACATAATATTTTATTATAATACGATTATATATGTTTTTCAAATATAAATATAGCACCTTAGGTAACTGTTGCTACAGATTCAGCTTTGTTTTACACTTCCTCACAGATATCCTGTATCTGAAAAGTAATCACTTTCGCTAAATCGTCTATCTTCATCTCTACCTGACAACCAATTTTTCCACCACTGAAGATAAGCGCATCAAATTCTTTCGCAGTTTCATGAATCGTTGTTGTAAAAAACTTTTTCATACCAATCGGCGAACAACCACCGTGAATGTAACCGGTAAGCGGCAAAAGTTCTTTAGATTTTATCATTTCAATACTTTTTTCACCGACTGCCTTTGCTGCCTTCTTCAAATGCAATTCTGCCCATACCGGAACAACAAACACATAATTTCGTTTTGATGCGCCCACTGTAACTAATGTTTTAAATACCTGCTTCGGGTTTTGCCCCAAAACCTCTGCCACTTCGGTACCGCTGATTGCTTCGGTGCTATCATAAAAATGTGCTTCATATGGTATTTTCTTTTGGTCTAAAATACGCATTACATTTGTTTTTTCCTGTTTTTTCATAGCATCCTTACCTCCTTTCCATTTCAAGAGACAAGCGACTGTGTATCGGCACATTTTTGCACCAAGCACAGTCGCCTGTTCCATTATATAAAATTCTATTTTTTCTCTGCCAGTTGCTGGCGCAAAACACTTATCAACTGCTCTTGCTCGTTAATTTTATTTGTCTGCTCATTAATTGTATCCGCCTGCTCATTAATTGTATCCGCCTGCTCATTGATTGTATTTTTGCACTCTTCGAGCGCCTGCTCCTGCTCAGCGAGCCTCCTTTTTACCCACCGCTCATGTCTTTCATAATCCATACGCGCCT
>CAYMTX010000155.1:0-4529 GCA_964393475.1 uncultured Roseburia sp.
CGAATCGCCTTTATATTCTTCTGTACCTGACTGCGTTTAATCTTATCCAGTTTTGTCGCAATGATAATCGGTGCATATCCCTGATACACCATCCATTCATACATCTGCTTATCATTCGCGGATGGCTCGTGTCGAATATCAATCAGCAAAAATACTGCTTTTAATTTCTTCGAGGTCTGAAGATATCTTTCTATCATCTTGCCCCATTTTTCTTTCTCTGCCTCTGACACCTTGGCATATCCATAACCCGGTAAATCTACCAGATACATCGCATCGTTAATATTATAAAAATTAATCGTCTGTGTTTTTCCCGGCTGAGCAGAAGTTCTTGCCAATGATTTTCGATTCATCAAAGCGTTAATTAACGAAGATTTTCCCACATTGGATTTTCCCGCAAACGCTACTTCATTATACATATTGTCCGGAATCTTACTGGTAATCCCACAAACGGTCTCCAGACTTACATTTTTAATTACCATAAGGTACTCCTATTCAAAAAAAGTATTTTGCACTCTAATTTTACGCTATTTAAAACTATTTCACAAGTGCAACGTCCAAAACTTCTTGAATCTGTTCCACAAAAATAATCTCTAAGCCCTTTTTTATTTCCGCTGAAATTTCTTCAATATCTTTTTCATTTTTCTTCGGTATACATACAGTCTTAATTCCCGCATTCTTAGCAGCAAGAATTTTCTCCTTTAAACCACCGATTGGAAGCACTCGTCCTCGTAATGTAATCTCACCGGTCATGGCTACATCAGCACGAACCGGAGTCTTAATAATTGCTGACAACATAGCCGTCGTCATTGTAATACCTGCTGACGGACCGTCCTTTGGTGTCGCACCTTCCGGTATATGAATGTGAATATCGTGTTCCTTGAAGAAATCTTTTGGAATATTATATTCCTCACTAACCGAACGTATATAACTGATACCCGCTTGTGCAGACTCTTTCATAACATCACCTAATTGCCCGGTAAGATTAAACTCACCTTTCCCCGGCATAATGTTCACTTCAATTTCCAAGGTATCGCCACCTACGCTCGTCCATGCAAGCCCACGAACTACACCGATTTCATCCTGAGTATTACATTTGTCAAAATCATACTTCCGTTTTCCCAGATACTTACTTAGGTTCTGTTCCGTTATTTTTATCGTTTTTTTCTCGCCTTCGTATATCTCTCTTGCTGCCTTTCGACAGATTTCTCCCAGCTTACGTTCTAAGTTACGGACACCGGCTTCCCTTGTATAACCACGGATAAGTGCTGCCAGCGCCTTATCACTGATACTCAGTTCGCCTTCTTTCAACCCGTTGCGTTCTAACTGTTTTCCGAATAAATGACTCTTAGCAATATGCAGTTTTTCATTTTCCGTATAACTTGTAACCTCAATAAGTTCCATACGGTCCAATAACGGCTTTGGAATATTCTGCACCGAATTAGCAGTAGCAATAAATAATACTTCCGACAAGTCCAATGGCAATTCTACATAATGGTCCCTAAACTTATTATTCTGTTCAGCGTCCAGCACTTCTAACATTGCAGAAGACGGATCTCCTTTATAATCATTGCTCATTTTATCAATTTCATCTAAAAGCATCAACGGGTTTTTTACTCCCGCACTCTTTAACCCATTTGCAATACGCCCCGGCATTGCACCTACATAAGTTTTTCTATGTCCACGTATCTCCGCTTCATCACGGACACCACCCAGACATATGCGGACATATTTTTTCCCTAATGCTTTGGCTACCGAACGGGCAATGGACGTTTTTCCTGTTCCCGGCGGTCCTACCAGACAAATTATCGGACTTTCTCCCTTGTTGGTCAAATTACGCACCGCCAAAAATTCCAGCATTCGTTCTTTGACTTTTTCCAAACCATAATGGTCTTCTTCCAAAACGCGTTCTGCATTTTTAATGTCACGGTTATCCTTAGATGTCTTATCCCACGGAAGTTCCAATAATGTCTCAATATATCCTCTCGTGACTGCACTCTCAGACGAATTCGGAGAAATATTTTTAAAACGTTCGATTTCTTTGTGAATTCTGTCTTTCACCTCTTTGTCAGCTTTGAGTTTTTGCAGACTCTCTAAATACCCCTGTGCATCTGACTCCGTGTTATCTTCTCCCAACTCCTCACGAATGACTTTCATTTGCTCGCGAAGTACATATTCTTTTTGATTTTTATCTACACGTTCTTTGACTTTTTTCTGCAAATCATTTTTAATAGAAGTCACTTCAATTTCAGTCAGAAGCAGCCTCATTAATACTTCATAGCGCTCTGTCAAAGAAACAGATTCTAAAATTCTCTGTTTCTCTTCATAGTGAAGCGGTAAGTTATTCGCAAGAATATCCATCAATTTCTGCAAGTCTTCCATTTCGTTCACATGACGCTGTAAATCCTTGCCCAGTTTTGGATTAACCAAGAAATATCTATCGAAATTCTCCTGCAAAGCTCTTACCATTGCCTGACGCACTTCCGGTAACAATTCTTCTTCCGTCTCTTCCTCAAACCGGATAATTTCGGCATAAAGGTAATCCTGACACTCCAAAAAAGTTGAAAGTTCCGCACGTTCCTTGCCTTCCACTAACACACGTACAATGTTATTCTGCAATTTGATAACCTGCTTTACTTCTGCGATAATTCCAATTTTATATACATCCGCACTATCCGGATTTTCTTTCTCAATATCCTTTTGTGCTACAAGAAAAATATGCTGTTCATCCATCATACTTTCTTCTACCGCACGAATCGATTTTTCACGGCTCACATCAAAGTGAGCAACCATTCCAGGTAAGATTACCATACCACGCAATGCAATTGCCGGCATTTTTCTTATCATTGTATCCATAATTTTCTCCAAAAAGGAGCCTGCATTTGCAGACTCCTCCTATTGCGCTTTACTTCGCTTCAATCTTTTTATTGTCCTGACCATCAACCGCAAGTGCTTCTTCTACAATCTCTTTTGTAATTACACAATTTGCAATTGATTCATCAGAAGGAATCTGATACATCAAATCTAAAGTAGCGGCTTCCATAATTGCACGCAGACCTCTCGCTCCGGTCTTGCGCTCAATTGCCTTATCTACAATTGCTTCCAAAGCCTCATCCTCAAATTCCAAGGCAACTCCATCTAATTCAAAAAGCTTCATATACTGTTTTACCAGTGCATTTTTCGGTTCTCTTAAAATGCGGATTAAAGCATCCTTATCCAGTAAATCTAATGATACTGTAATCGGCACACGACCAATAAATTCCGGAATCAAACCGAATTTTACAAAGTCCTGCGGAAGTGCATGTTTTAAAATCTCACCCACGTTAAAATCGCCTTTTGCCTGAACATCAGCATTAAAACCAATGGTCTTCTGATCTAAACGTTGCTCAATAATCTTCTCCAAGCCATCAAATGCACCGCCACAGATAAACAGTATATTAGTTGTATCAACCTGAATCAACTCTTGCTGTGGATGCTTTCTTCCCCCCTGAGGTGGTACAGATGCTATAGTTCCTTCTAATATTTTTAAAAGTGCCTGCTGTACGCCTTCACCGGAAACATCTCTGGTGATGGATACATTTTCTGATTTCTTAGAAATTTTATCAATTTCATCCAGATAGATAATACCGTGCTGCGCACGTTCGATATCATAGTCCGCCGCCTGAATCAGCTTCAGAAGAATATTCTCAACATCCTCACCTACATAACCGGCCTCTGTCAATGTAGTAGCATCTGCAATCGCAAATGGTACATTTAAAATACGGGCCAATGTCTGTGCCAAATAAGTTTTACCGGAACCGGTCGGACCAAGCATTAAGATATTGCTCTTCTGCAATTCCACATCTAAAGTATCGCCTGCCATAATTCTCTTGTAATGGTTATAAACCGCTACAGACAATACTTTTTTAGCCTGTTCCTGACCAATTACATATTCATCTAAAAACGCTTTCATTTCCTTTGGTTTTAAAAGATTAATCTGTTCTTTAAAATCTTTGTCCCCTTGTCCTGAAAAGTCGTCGTTCTCTAACTCTTCTTCTATGATTTCTGCGCAGATATCTACACATTCATCGCATATATATGCTCCATTTGGTCCGGCTATTAATTTATGAACCTGATCCTGTGACTTACCACAGAAGGAGCAGCGGAAATCCTCATTTCTTCCTGCCATTTTATTTCTCCACGTTACTTTAATCTCGATTAAATCTGCCGGCTCTCACCACACCGTATTCCCGTCAATTAACGGTTTGTAATTACACTGTCAATTAAGCCGTATTCTTTTGCTTCTTCAGCTGTCATATAATAATCACGTTCTGTATCAGCAGCGATTACATCATATGGCTTACCTGTATTTGCTGCCAGAATCTCGTTTAATTTCTTTTTCGTTCTCAAAATATTCTCCGCAACAATCTGAATCTCTGTTGCCTGACCTCTTGCACCGCCGGATGGCTGATGAATCATGACCTCTGCATTTGGAAGGGCAAGACGTTTGCCTTTTGTACCACCTGCTAAAAGGAATGCACCCATACTTGCAG
>CAYMTX010000156.1:0-4341 GCA_964393475.1 uncultured Roseburia sp.
TCAGACCAGTTTCACCGTCTGGTAGCATTAGGACTTGGCACATTGTATGGTTTTCAGGTGTTTCTGATAATTGGAGGTGTGACGAATTTCATTCCGTCAACAGGAGTTACGTTACCATTAGTCAGCTACGGCGGAAGCTCGATTTTGAGTTCTATTATTATTTTTGCAATCATTCAGGGATTGTATATTGTGAAGTATGATGAGAGGCATTTAAATGAAAAAAGAAATGTTGGAAAAAAAGCCGGAAAAAAAGAATAAACCTAAGAGTAAATGGGAATTTTCTGTTGTAAAGTACATATTTGTTCTTCTCTTTCTGGCGTTAATCGGACATTATGTGAATTTTCAATTGAATGAAAGTGAAGAGTTCATTAACAATGATTATAACGGTCGAGAAGAACTGTTTGCAGAAAGAGTTACCAGAGGAGAGATTCACTCGGCGGATGGCAAAGTGTTAGCTACAACAATTGTGGATGAGGAAGAGGAAACCAGATTTTATCCATATGATTATTTGTTTTCTCATGTAGTCGGATATTCTGTAAATGGCAAGTCGGGTATTGAAAAAATTGCGAATTTTAATCTCTTACGTTCACATGTGTCTATGGATGAAAAAGTCGAGACGGAATTAGAAACTGCAAAATACATAGGAGATAATGTAATCACAACCTTAAATTATGAATTGCAAAGCGCAGCATATGATGCAATGTCTTTCTATGAAGGTGCGATTGTTGTTATGGAACCATCTACAGGTAAGATTTTGGCGATGGTTTCCAAACCGGATTATAATCCTAATAATGTAGAAGAAGAATGGGAATATTTGATTGCAGAGGATAATACTTCTACCGTATTGTTAAATCGAGCCACACAGGGGCTGTATCCGCCGGGGTCTACATTTAAAATTGTGACTACCCTGGCATATTTGCAAGAGTTTGGAACAGAATATAATTTTACATGTAACGGACAATTAAAAGCAGAAAATGCAGTAATTCATTGTATTAATAACAAACATCATGGAAAGGTTGATTTAGAAGAAGCCTTTGCTGATTCATGTAATTCTGCTTATGCAAATATGGGATTGGAAGTTAATAATGTAAAGTTTCAATCACTTTGTGAAGATTTGCTTTTTAACACAGAATTACCTATCAAATTTCCATATTCAAAAAGTAAATTTCAGTTGACGGATGAGTCTACAGAAGCAGAAGTGGTACAAGCAGCTATCGGACAAGGTACTACGTTAGTGACTCCATTCCATATGGCGCTTATTATGTCTGCCATTGCAAATGATGGTATGTTGATGACACCGTACGTCATTGACCGCGTCGAAAATCATCAGGAAGAGGTGGTAGTTCAGTATTCGCCAACCAAACACGGACAATTAATAGCAACAGAAGATGCTAAGATTTTACAGGAGTATATGGAGGCAGTTGTAGATTACGGAACAGGAAAGAAACTACAGTCCAATAAATACAATGCGGCAGGTAAAACCGGTTCAGCAGAGTTTTCTTCCAAAGCAGAGCATTGTCACTCCTGGTTTGTAGGATATGCCAGCGGTGAAGGAAAGAAAGATATTGCAGTTGCAATATTAGTAGAAGAAGCCGGTACGGGAGCATCTGTAGCAGTTCCTATGGCAAAAGAAATTTTTGATACCTATTTTGCGGAATAGTTGCATGAAAACTAAAAAAGTATTATACTAGTGTTAATATTTAGTTTAACCACACTAGGAGGTATTGCAATGATTGAAGCAACAAGTTGTGGCGGTGTGGTAATCTTTCGAGGTAAAATTTTGCTTTTGTATAAGAATTATAAGAACAAGTACGAAGGCTGGGTATTGCCAAAAGGTACTGTAGAAGAGGGCGAAGAGTACAAGGATACAGCACTTCGTGAGGTGTTAGAGGAGACCGGAGCCAAAGCCAGCATTATTAAGTACATTGGTAAGAGTCAGTATACATTTACCGTGCCGGAAGATACCGTAGAGAAAGATGTCCATTGGTATCTGATGATGGCAGATAGTTATTACAGCAAACCACAACGTGAAGAATATTTTGTAGACTCAGGATTTTACAAATATCATGAGGCGTATCATTTGTTAAAATTTGCAAATGAGAAACAGATTTTAGAGAAAGCTTATAACGAGTATTTAGAACTAAAAAAGAGTAATTTATGGGGCAATCATAAGTATTTTTAAGTCGTGAGGATTTTTCATGAAATGGTACGAGAACTTGTATGCCGGGGAAAGTATCCAGAATAAACTGGAGAAAATCAAATGGAAAATCCGGCATAATGCAGGGCAAATAGACATTTATGTTATTGGTATTGCCTCTAATCCGAAGAATCTGTTGGATATCATACCGGCTCAGGAACTAATGCAGAAAGGGTATCCAAAGAAGGATTTGTATATCATAGGTCTTGCGCATGGTATAGATGAGGCATATGAAGTAGTAAAGCAAATTATTGATGAGGTTTATCAAGCAACTAATGGGTTTGATATAGTATCTTATTTACAAGCAAAAAAGGATTCGAAGAATCATTGATGGAATTAGTATTATTAATATTGAAAATTATCCTGATAGTTTTTTTGGTAGTGTTAAGCATAGCTGTTTTAGCACTTAACCTTATTCTTTTTGTACCCATTCATTATGAAGTGTCCGGAAGCATTACTGATTCCGGAATAATTCAGATTAAGGGTAAAGTTTCGTATCTGTTATCAATTATAAAAATGCTGTGTTCTTATGAAAAGAAACAGTTTGACGTGAAGTTTTTTCTTTTTGGATTTGAAAAGAAATTACAGAGCGAAGATATAGATGAAGATATAGACGAAGCTATGGAAAAAGAAGTGGACGAAGCTGCGTATGAAGTCACAGAAAAAAGTGATGGACCAAACGAAGCAGAGCGTTCACCTTGGGAAGAAAAGAAAATTTGCAGCGAATCAGAAAAAAAGTCTCGAACAATTACTTCAGAGGCAAAGCCACAGAAGGAAAATAAAAAGAAAAATAAGAAAAAAAATAAAGTTGATGTTACATTTATAAAACAGCAGCTGACTGATGAACATAACAGATTAGTCGTTCGCAAAGTATGGGAGGAATTATGTTATTTAGTGAAACATTTTAAACACCGTAAAGTTATAACGGATTTGATATTTTCACTAGGAGATCCGGCGACTACAGGTCAGGTGTTAGGTGTTTTATGTATGATACCGGCATTGTATCAATATGAATTTAAAATTGTACCGGATTTTGAAGCTGACGAAGCTTATATAAAAGGAACGTTTCTGGTAGCCGGAAAAGTCAGATTAATTCATGTCTTAATAACTATTTTACGGTTAATCTTTGATAAAGAGGTTAGACTAGTTGTTAAGAGAATACTGACACTTTTAGAGAAATAGAAAGGTGGCGCATTATGGCTGAGAATTTTAATACAACAGTAGAGTCGTTATTTAAAGGTATGGATAGTTTTATTACAACTAAGACAGTTGTGGGAGATGCTATTCATATCGGAGATACTATTATTTTACCATTGGTAGATGTATCTTTTGGGGTAGGTGCCGGAGCATTTTGTGGGGATAAGAAGCATAATGCGGCAGGTGCAATGGGTGGTAAAATTATGCCAAGTGCCGTTTTAGTAATCCAGAACGGTAATACCAAGTTAGTTAATATTAAGAATCAGGACGGTGTAACCAAGATTTTAGATATGGTTCCGGATTTTGTAAATCGTTTTACATCAAAGAATGATAGCGATTCCGTAACAAATACTGCATCGGCTGAGACAGTGAAAGCTGCCACAGAAGAAATGGAGACGATATTAGAAAACTCTGTGAATAAAACAGAAGAGTAATTGTTTATATAAATTCATATGAAAATACACATAGAAAAAGCATATATTATAATGATATATGCTTTTTTGGTGTCAGAATGAAACGTGTATGTGGTTTTGGATTGTTCGCATTTGCAATGGGAATGCTTTTTATGCTGATTGTTTCCAGTGAAATACTGGGTTTCTTTCTGATTATCATATTTTTATTATTAGGATATCATTTATATTGTTGCTAATTAGAAAGAAAAATTGACAAAAGAAAAAGGACTGCAATAGCAGTCCCTTATTTTTGTTTGCTTAAGCTCTTTCAACTTTTCCAGATTTTAAGCAGGAAGCACATACATATAATTTTCTTGGTGTTCCGTTTACTTTGCAACTAACACGTCTGATGTTAGACTTCCACATTCTACAAGTTTTTCTATTAGAGTGGCTGACATTATTACCATAATGAGCTGCCTTTCCACATACTGCACATTTTGCCATTGTTCTGCACCTCCTTGCAAATTCCTAAGTCTACAATAAAATATGTAAACC
>CAYMTX010000157.1:0-4321 GCA_964393475.1 uncultured Roseburia sp.
CATCTGCATCCGGATTACCGGTCCGATAGAGTTTTAAGATAACCTTATCCGCTGTCGGTGCCCACACACGGAATGCAGTAGCTTTTTCAGACCAGACTGCCCCCAAATCATCCCCCTGATAGGTATACTCTTTTTCAAATGCTTCCGTTGAATAATCGATTTTTTGCATAAACATTCTCCTGTTAATGTCCTAATTAAATAATGCTGTTACCGTTCACTCCCTGTGGTCGTTCCTGTAACAGCATTAACACCTCTTATTTATCTGAGGAATCCGTTTACAATCTGTTCCTCCGCCTCTTCTTCTGTAAGCCCTAACGTCATAAGCTTAATAATCTGCTCACCTGCGATTTTGCCAATAGCAGCTTCGTGGATTAATGCCGCGTCAATATTATTCGCTTCCAACTGTGGTATTGCTAAAATCTTAGCATTCCCCATAATAATAGCATCACACTCGGTATGACCGGTGCAAGGAGCATTACCAATAATACGGGAATCAAACTTCTGATAAGATGTATCTTTGGCAACCGAACGCGAAACTACATCCGCATTAGCACCTTCTCCATTCAATTCTACCACATAATCGCTAATCGCAGTCTGCTCTCCATGTGTCATTAACCGCTCACGCACTACCAGCTTCGCACCTGCATCTAATTTGGCAATTGTTCTACGGTCGGTTGAGTCTACCCCCTTAATCTGTACCATCTCCATCTCCATGGAGCTTCCCTCTTCCATGTACACTTCCGTACCCGGATTTAAGATACGTTTTCCCATACCGTCGCCGCCGCCATAGTGCTTTTCTACATACTTCACCTTAGCATTTTTTCCAACAAAGAAACGATGAATTCCATCGTGCTCCGAATCCTGATTACCGCAGTTATCAATACCACACCCTGCCACGATAAATACGTCACTGTCTTCACCGATGTAAAAGTCATTATACACCACTTCTTTCAAGCCGCTTTTACTCAATACCACCGGTATGTGTATACTTTCCTTTTTAGTACCCGGTTTCACTCTGATGTCAATACCTGAGCCATCTTCCTTGGACACGATATCAATATTGGCGGTTGTATTTCTCACTGCCGTCTCTCCATTAGCACGAATATTATACGCACCTTCCGGAATATCATGGAGGTCAGCAACTTCTTCTAATAATCTCTTCTGAATCTGATCCATCCTTACTGTGCTCCCCCTTGATTAAATTTGCTACACATATCTACTGCAGAAGTGGTTCCCAACAACTGCGGTAAGATTTCATCCTTTGCACCATGTTTGGCAATCTGACCATCTTTGATAACAATGATTTCATCTGCTATATTTAAGATACGCTCCTGATGCGAAATGATGAGTATTGAACCTGTTTCATTTTTGGCCTGCATATTCTCAAAGACTTGTATTAAGTTCTTAAAACTCCAAAGGTCAATACCTGCCTCCGGCTCATCAAATACTGATAACTGTGTTCCTCTCGCCAATATTGTAGCGATTTCAATACGCTTTAACTCGCCGCCTGACAGACTGGCATTCACTTCACGGTTGATATAGTCTTTTGCGCAAAGACCAACTTCTGATAAATATTCACAAGCATCTGCCGCTGACATATTCTTACCGGCTGCCATTCTGATTAAATCCAATACATGAATTCCTTTAAAACGAACCGGCTGCTGAAATGCAAAGCTGATACCCATATTGGCACGTTCCGTAATAGACTTGTCCGTAATATCTTCACCATTAAAAAAGATACGTCCTGAGGTCGGTTTCTCAATACCAACTATTAACTTAGCAAGTGTGGATTTACCCCCACCGTTTGGGCCTGTAATAACTACAAATTTATGTTCATCAATCTTAAGACTCACGTCACGGATGATTTCTTTCTGACCATTTTCCTTTGGTACTTCAAAGGAAATATTTCTCAATTCTAGCATAGCTCTCTATTCCTTTTATTTTTCATTGCATATTTATAAATTGTACCAAATTCTTAGTCGAACTTCAAGCCCGAAAGAAGTGCTCCAAGTCCCACTCCAATACTTTCATCCGAAGTATACGCTGTGATTTCTTCTACCGGTTCCGTATCTACCATCTCCTCCTCCAGCGCTTTCATAGAAAGACTTATTTTATTATCATTCGTATTCAATACCTTTACTTTTACCTTTTGACCCTCTTTTAATACTTCGGACGGCTTTTTAATTCTGCGTTCACAGATTTGCGATACATGCACCAGACCGCTCAACCCGTCTCCCAGACTGATAAATGCGCCGTATGGCATCAATGATTCTACCGTTCCTTCCATAATACTTCCCGGTACAATCATAGAAATTTTGTGGTTTCGCTCTTCTACTGCAGCCTCACGCGCTACTGCCTTGCCCGAAAGCACAAGCTTTCCATTCTCTGCATCAGCTGTGATAACCTTTACTTCTATCGTTTTACCTATCCAGTTCTCCGTATCCTCTACATAATCAAGTGCCAGCTGGGATGCCGGAATAAAAGCACGAATTCCTTCCAGGTATGCAACCACACCACTTGGTACACTTTCTTTCACTTTTACCGAAACAACCGTTCCTGCCTCCAGCATTTCCGTCAGCTTGTCCCATGCAAGCATGTCATTCGCTTCTTTTCTGGAAAGCTCCATATTTCCCTGTCCGTCATCTCTGCGGAGAACAGTAGCTTCTATTTCATCCCCTACGTGAATTTCCTCCAAAACAGCGAAATCCGGATCATTACTGAAATTCTCTACTTTGATAATACCTTGCGTATAATAATTCAAATCTAATGTAATCTCTTCTTCACTTACTGCAATTACCGTTCCTTTAATAATGTCTCCCACATTAATCTTACGAAAAGATGCCTCCAGTTCTTTCTCAAAATCCTTCATTGTTTCCATTATTCTTCCTCCCTTTATCCCGCCTTATTTTCCGAGAAATTACCTATGTAATAGAATACTATATTTTGCACGTAGTATAAAGCTTTTTTTACTTTTTAATACATTCTTTTCCTTGAAATTCTTTGCCACTGTGCTATAATGAATTGCATATTAACTTGAAAGGTATCGTTATCATTTATGGAACATTTAATCATTCCAAAAGGTTATCGTTCAGAGTTAAATCTCTACGATACACAGATTGCCATCAAAACAGTAAAAGATTTTTTTCAGAATCTGCTTGCGACACGCCTGAACTTAACCCGTGTATCCGCACCACTTTTTGTCGATGAGGCTTCCGGTCTCAACGATAACTTAAACGGCGTAGAACGTCCTGTCAATTTCGACATTAAGGACCAGTCCGGAAGAACCGCTGAAATCGTACATTCTCTTGCAAAATGGAAGCGTTATGCCCTACACAAATACGGCTTTAGCTATGATGAAGGTATTTACACTGATATGAATGCGATTCGACGTGATGAAGATACCGATAACATCCATTCCATTTTTGTCGACCAGTGGGACTGGGAAAAAGTAATCGACCGGGAGGACCGCACTTTAGAGACCTTAAAGGATGTGGTAAAAACAGTATACAAATGTCTGCGCATGACCGAGAAATATATGGCAATTCAATATGACTATATCGAAGAAATTCTACCACACAACATTTTCTTCGTTACTACGCAGGAATTAGCTGAAATGTTTCCTGATTATACGCCAAAGGAACGTGAATATTACATCGCTAAGACAAAGGGTGCCGTCTGCATTATGCAGATTGGAGATGTATTAGAAAACGGCGAACGTCACGATGGTCGTGCACCTGACTATGATGACTGGGCATTAAATGCTGATATCATCGTCTACTATCCGGTCCTTGATATCGCATTAGAGCTTTCTTCCATGGGTATCCGCGTAGATAAAGATGCGTTATTATCCCAGTTAGAAAAAGCCGGATGTCCGGAACGCGCAAAGCTTCCATATCATACAGCTGTTATTAACGGTGACCTTCCTTATACTATCGGTGGAGGTATCGGTCAATCCCGTATCTGTATGTTCTTCCTGCGCAAGGCTCATATCGGAGAAGTACAGTCTTCTCTTTGGCCGGATGACGTTGTAACCGAGTGTAATAAAGCAGGCATTAAGCTACTTTAAAAAAGAGGCTTTAATAAGCGATGTAAAATGTACAGATTTAGCAGAAGTGTATATTAACAGTTATATTTTATGTAAATTTTATAGAGATAACAGATTTTATGTTGTAATTTCAAAAAGCTTGAAATACTACTTTGTCATCTGACAGAAACGTAATTTTTTATGTACGCTAAAGGTTGAAGCAAATTTCGGCTTCTGTCTGCATAATCACGAACTGCTTTTAGTGGCTTGTTTAGTGTTCCTTACAGACATGTGCTG
>CAYMTX010000158.1:0-4312 GCA_964393475.1 uncultured Roseburia sp.
CATTTGATTTATCCGCTCTAACATTTCTATCTCCAGTGCTTTTACATACGGAATTTCGGAATGTTCCTTTACGGGTCTGGTCAATGCCTGTTTTGCCATCAGAGCACATTTTTCAAATGTTCCTCCAATTCCTACTCCTACTACCATCGGAGGACAGGCATTTGGTCCGGCTTCACGAACAGTTGTTAAAATTGCTTCTTTCACACCATCAATGCCATCTGCCGGTTTTAGCATAAAAATCCGGCTCATATTCTCACTACCAAATCCTTTTGGTGCAAACGTTAACTTCACTTTATCCCCCGGCACAATTGTATAATGAACAACGGCAGGCGTATTATCCTTTGTATTTTCTCGCATAATCGGATCACTGACAACAGATTTTCGCAAATAACCATCTATATACCCCTGACGTACACCTTCATTCACCGCATCCTCGATTGGCATTCCTTCCAAATGAACATCCTGCCCCACTTCCAAGAAAACAACTGCCATTCCCGTATCCTGACAAATCGGAATCCTGTCTTTTGCTGCAATCTGTAAATTATTCTGTAACTGGTTTAAGATTTTTTTTCCCAATTCGGATTGCTCATTTTCTACTGCCTGCTTTAGAGCAATATCCATGTCGGCGGACAAATAATGATTTGCTTCGATGCACATTTCTTTTACCGCTTCAATGATTACCTCTGTATGAACTGTTCTAAGTATCATTTTTTCGCTCCTGCTAAATACCTTCCGGCTTAGCTGTCCTTTTCTTCCTCATCACTTGTTTTTATATTAAAATATTTCTTGTATCGTTTTAACATATCATTCTGCTCGATTGATATCATATTCGGGAATGCCTTTAATAAACGTTTATATGGCATATTCTTCTCTTCCAGGAGTTTTCTATATTTTTCTTTTAATTCTTCATATTCCTTAACTGCATTTTCTTTTCGATACTCAAACTCTGATTTTTTCTCTAAAATATTTTCTGCAATTACGTCTTTTGCATCTTGTGTCTTTTCTTCTAATTTTGTTTTTGCTGTTATCGGAATCTCTCTGATATCCTGCCGGATTACAGTTGCTTTTTCCTCTATTTTTTCACGAAGTACTCCTGTTGTTTCCTGAAGTTCCTCAGATTTTTCCATTACATTTGTTACACCTTCATAAATGTTTTCGCCAATTTCATCGGAAATCTTATGCATCTTCTCTGCAATCTCACTCATTAACTTTAATCGTTTATTAAATTTTAGAATTGCCGCAACAGTCACTCCACAATCCGCGCAAAACGCCGTCATAATGATAACCAACAAAACAATTCCTAATTTGTACGGGATAAGTGTAATGGATTTATAAATCCCCGGGTGAAAAACACGCATAACAAATACACAGGCAAGTCCCCACATAATAGAGAACTTTAAACATACATAGCCATGTATATTAAACGGTACATTGGAATAATCCCACCATTTATTATGAAATGCCTTTTCTAAAATAAATCCCGTCAGATATTCCAAAACGCTTGTCAATAAAAAAGACCCTAAAAATAATATCCATATATTTTCTTTTAAAGGTGTTAATGCAGCAACTACAATTGTAACTCCACAACCATAAATAGGACAATACGGTCCGTTTAGAAAACCACGGTTGACAAATTTTCCGGTGTTGAGTGCTGCATAAGCAACTTCTGTACACCAGCCTAAAAACGCATAAATAATAAATATCCAGACTACTTCATAAAAATTCTGTGGCATAAAATCCCTCTTTTCTTAATCGTAACATTTTTTATAATTTCCATTTTCTCTTTCTTCTTATCAAAAAGGGAAAACCGGCAACATTTCCAGTTTTCCCCATCTGTCACAGAAATCTTACTCCTCACTATCCGATTCAGCTCTCTCTAACAATTCCTTCATCAATTCATCGTCAGTAGTCGTCATATCGGCCTGCCCCGCCGCTTTTTTTGCTGCTTCTGCGGCAGCTGCAGCACTCTCTGCTTCCTGCTCTTTTGTAAGCAGTTCTGAATTATCTACCTGATTGATTAGTGATTTATCTTCTTTTACTTTTGCAATGCTTGCAATTGTTACGTCTTCTGATAAGTTCATCAGTTTTACACCGGATGTTACACGTCCAAGAAGTGCAGTACCATCTACTTTTATTCGAATAATGATACCTTCCGTTGTAATCAGCATGATTTCATCATCACCACGTACAGCCTTTACTCCGACAATGTTTCCTGTCTTTTCTGTAATCTTATAGCACTTCACGCCTTTACCGCCACGAATCTGGGCAGTAAATTCAGATGTCATTGTACATTTTCCAAGTCCTCTCTCTGATACAATCATAAGTGCATCACCCTGTGACTCCATCTGCATACCTACTACTTCATCACGGTCTGCAAGGTTCATACCAATAACACCCATTGATGTTCTGCCTGTACTTCTTACATCTGTTTCATGGAAACGGATACACTGTCCATATTTTGTAACAAGGAAAATATCCTGATTATTATCCGTTTTCTTTACTTCGATTAACTCATCATCTTCACGTAATGTAATCGCAGCAAGTCCTGTCTTACGAACATTCGCATAATCTGTAATTGGAGTTTTCTTTACAATACCATTCTTCGTAGCCATGAAAAGATAATGACCTTCTGTATATTCCTTAATCGGAATAACTGCGGTAATCTTTTCTCCCGGCTGCAACTGTAACAGATTGATAATGGCTGTTCCGCGCGCCGTTCTTCCGGCTTCCGGAATTTCATATGCTTTCATTCTGTATACACGTCCGGTATTGGTAAAGAACATCATGTAATGATGAGATGTCGTCATCAAAAGTTCTTCGATGTAATCTTCATCAATCGTCTCCATTCCCTTAATTCCTTTACCACCGCGATTCTGGGCACGGAAATTATCAATACTCATACGCTTGATATAACCGAGTTTTGTCATCGCAATGACTGTATTGGTAACCGGAATCAGGTCTTCCATCGAAATGTCATATTCATCAAATCCAATGGATGTTCTTCTCTCATCTCCATATTTATCCGCAATAAGCAGAATCTCTTCCCGAATCACTCCAAGAAGCTTCTTCTCATCTGCTAATATTGCTCTCAATTCAGCAATCTGTTCCATTAACGCCGCATATTCGCCTTCCAGTTTCTCTCTTTCCAAGCCTGTCAGCGCACGTAAACGCATATCTACAATTGCTTGTGCCTGTGCTTCTGTCAATGCAAATCTTTCGATTAAACGTTCTTTCGCTTCCGGAGTATTTTTGCTGCTACGGATAATATTAATTACTTCATCAATATTATCAAGTGCAATCAATAATCCCTGTAAAATATGTGCACGTTCTTCTGCCTTGTTTAAATCATACTTCGTTCTTCTGGTTACCACATCTTTTTGGTGGATGAGATAATAATTAAGTACTTCATAAAGATTCAATACTTTTGGCTGGTTATCTACTAATGCAAGCATAATCACACCAAATGTATCCTGCATCTGTGTATGTTTATAAAGCTGATTTAAAATAACATTTGGATTCACATCACGGCGAAGTTCGATACAAATACGCATACCCTGGCGGTCTGATTCGTCACGCAAATCTGTAATGCCATCAATTTTCTTATCTCGAACGAGTTCTGCGATTTTCTCAATCAAACGAGCCTTATTTACCATGTAAGGAAGCTCTGTCACGACAATACGATTCTTGCCGTTCTGCATCGGCTCAATATTCGTAATCGCACGAACTTTAATTTTCCCGCGGCCGGTACGATAGGCTTCGTTAATTCCCGCAGTACCTAAAATCATTGCTCCGGTCGGAAAATCCGGACCTTTTACAATATTTAATAATTCATCAATTTCCGTTTTTCTGTCTTCTAATACTTCGTTATCAATGATTTTTACTACTGCATTAATAACTTCACGAAGGTTATGAGGCGGAATATTGGTAGCCATACCAACGGCGATACCTGTCGTACCATTTACTAAAAGATTTGGAAAACGCGCCGGCATTACAGTCGGCTCTTTTTCTGTCTCATCAAAGTTCGGTACAAAATCTACGGTATCTTTATTAATATCTGCAAGCATTTCCATGGAAATTTTAGAAAGTCTTGCTTCTGTATATCGCATCGCGGCGGCTCCGTCACCATCCACAGAACCAAAGTTTCCATGTCCATCTACCAATGTGTAACGGAAAGACCAATCCTGTGCCATATTAACAAGTGCACCGTAAATGGAACTGTCTCCGTGCGGATGGTATTTACCCATCGTATCACCGACAATACGTGCACATTTTCTATGAGGTTTGTCCGGTCGGTGATACGATGGGTAAATAC
>CAYMTX010000159.1:0-4259 GCA_964393475.1 uncultured Roseburia sp.
CAGTGACTTGTCGCCAGTTTCCTAACTTGACATTCGCTCCACGGAAAACCTGCATTCTCATGCAGCAACCTCACGCTTCTACGCTATCAATGTCACAGCAAGAATGATTATACACGATACATACTAGGAATGCAAGTACTTTTTTACAATTTTTTTCAATTATTTTTGTCCACATTTCATAATACGTGGTATAATCATATTTAATATAATGTAAGAACACATTTATTTTATAAAGGAGCTTCATATGAATATTATCATTGTAGGCTGTGGCAAGGTAGGCTACACCCTGGTCGAATTATTAAGCAGTGAAAATCACAACTTAGTAGTCATTGACGAAAAACCCGAAAGTGTATCACGCATTACCGATTCACTTGATGCTATGGGCATTGTCGGAAATGGCATCGACCACCAGACTTTAGTTGAGGCAGGCATTGAAACCGCAGACCTGCTCATTGCCGTAACCGGTGATGACGAAAAAAATCTGCTCTGTTGTGTCATCGCAAAGAAGAGTGGACGCTGTCAAACGATTGCCCGTGTTCGCAACCCTATATATAATGAAGAAAGTGAATTTCTAAAAAAAGAATTAGGCATTGCCATGATCGTCAATCCGGACCAGACTGCAGCATCAGAAATTGCTAAAGTTTTCCAATTTCCTTCTGCACTCCGCGTAGACACATTCGCAAAAGGACGTGTGGAATTGTTGCACTTTAAAATAGGAAAAGATTCACCTTTACTCGGTATGAAGTTATACAATATGAATCAGACCCTGCGCACCAACGTGTTAGCATCTACCTGTATGCGTGGCGACGAGGTTATTATTCCGAACGGTAATTTTGAGTTCCGTGAAAACGATATTATCACCATTGCCTCCACACGTAAAAATGCAATCGACTTTTTCCGTAAGATTGGTAATGTAAAACATCGCGTATCCTCTGCAATTCTGGCAGGTGGCGGTGCTATCTCCTATTACCTCGCAAAAAGTTTAATTGCATCCGGCATCAATGTTACAATCATCGACATCGATCCGACTCGTTGCGATTATCTGAGTGAGGAATTACCGGACGCAACCATTATCTGTGGCGATGCAACCGACCAGACTCTTCTTTCACAGGAAGGTTTGGAACATGCTCATGGTTTTGCTGCATTAACAGGACTAGACGAAGAGAATATCTTGCTTTCTCTTTATGCAAATGAAGTTTCCAATGCCCGGACTGTCACCAAAATCAACCGGGTGAACTTTACGTCTGTCATCAACAATCTAAACCTCGGCAGTATTGTTTATCCGAAAGTTATTACAGCCGACTATATTTTAAAACACGTGCGTTCTACCAGTGCCACTCCAAACAGCAATGTTGAAAAAATATATAAACTAGCAAATGGTCGCGTAGAAGCATTAGAATTTATTATCAAGGAAGATTCTGCCGTTGCAGGTATTCCATTATTGAATTTGCATTTGCGTCCAAACACTCTGGTATGTTGCATTTACCGTAACAACCGCGTTATCATTCCAACCGGTCAGGACATGATGTTAGCAGGAGACTCTGTTCTTGTAGTCATCTCCGGCTACCGTATTTCTGACATCCAGGAGATTTTGGAGGGCTAGCAAACTATGAATTATTCCGTTATCCTATACATCTTGGGATGTGTATTAAAATTCGAAAGTGTTTTTTTACTATTTCCGGCTCTTACAGGTTTTATCTATCAGGAACAAGCGGCCTTTGTTTACATTTTCGTGTCCGCTATTTGCTTTATTATCGGTACCGTACTATCACATAAGAAGCCTGCAAACAAAAACCTATTTATTAAAGAAGGATTTGTATCAGTAGCAGCAAGCTGGGTTGTAATGAGTCTTTTTGGAGCACTTCCTTTTGTACTTACAGGTGATATTCCAAACTATGTAGATGCGTTATTTGAGACTATCTCCGGTTTTACCACTACCGGCTCCAGTATACTGAATGATGTAGAAGCATTATCCCGAGCAGGAGTATTCTGGAGAAGCTTTACGCACTGGGTTGGAGGCATGGGTGTTCTTGTATTTATCATGGCAATTCTTCCTTTAATGGGCGGTTCTACCATGAACTTAATGAAAGCAGAAAGTACCGGTCCTGCTGTCAGCAAGCTGGTTCCCCATGCAAAGGACACTGCAAAAATTTTATACGGTATGTATATTGCATTGACTTTTTGCGAAATTATTGTATTATTGATATTTAAAATGCCGTTATTTGATGCTCTTACAATCACCTTCGGAACCGTAGGTACCGGTGGATTCGGCATCTTAAATAGTAGTCTCGCAGGATACTCACCTGCTATTCAGTATACAGTTACGGTTTTTCTGATTTTAAGCGGTATTAATTATACAGCCTATTTTTATATTTTATCTTACAAGTGGAAAGAGGCGTTCCGCGTTGAAGAAGTGCGTTGGTATTTATTTATCATTGCGCTTTCCATCGCCGTCATTACCTTTAATATCCGCAGTATGTATCCAACTTTGGAGGAATCGTTCCGACATGCTTCCCATCAGGTTGCTACCATTATTACAACTGCCGGATTTTCAACCACAGATTTTGACCTATGGCCGGAACTGTCCAAATGCATTCTTGTTATTTTGATGTTTATCGGAGGTTGCTCAGGAAGTACCGCAGGTGGCATGAAAGTTTCCCGTGTGCTGATGCTTCTTAAGACAGTAAAAAAAGAACTTTCCCTGATTGTCCATCCCCGCGAAGTCAGAAAAATCCGCATGGACGGACATGTACTAGACCATCAAACACTGCGCAATACGAACGTTTTCTTCGTTGTGTATTTTGTCATTCTCCTCGCCTCTACTTTATTGTTAAGTATTGACAATTACGACTTTACAACGAATTTTACCGCTACGGTTGCCACTTTAAACAACATCGGACCGGGACTTGCCATGGTTGGTCCGACACAAAATTTTTCGATTTATTCAACGTTCTCCAAGTTTATTCTGATGTTTAATATGCTTGCCGGACGTTTGGAATTATTCCCATTGGTGGTTATGATGTTACCTTCCACCTGGAAACGCAAATAGAACACACAAGAAAGGAACACTATTTTATGTGGATTGCAAATAATTGGAAAGATTATGAAGTAATAGACTGCTCTCAGGGCGAGAAACTGGAACGTTGGGGGAACTACCTTCTGGTACGTCCTGACCCGCAGGTCATTTGGGATACTCCTAAGACAGAGCGTGGTTGGAAAAAAATGAACGGACACTATCACCGTAGTGCAAAAGGTGGCGGTGAATGGGAATTTTTCGATTTACCGGAACAGTGGCAGATTCATTACGAAAGTCTGACCTTCAACTTAAAACCATTCAGCTTCAAACATACCGGTCTTTTTCCGGAACAGGCAGCCAATTGGGACTGGTTTTCCGACAAAATCCGAAAAGCCGGCAGACCTGTTAAAGTACTAAATCTTTTTGCTTATACAGGCGGTGCTACCTTAGCCGCTGCAGCCACAGGCGCAAGTGTTACACACGTAGATGCTTCAAAGGGCATGGTCGGCTGGGCGAAGGAGAATGCCGTCTCTTCCGGTTTAAAGGATGCACCAATCCGTTGGATTGTAGATGACTGTGTAAAATTCGTAGAACGTGAAATCCGCCGTGGCAATCATTACGACGCAATTATCATGGACCCGCCTTCCTATGGACGTGGACCAAAAGGCGAGATTTGGAAAATCGAAGATGCGATTTATCCGCTGGTTCAGTTATGTGAGCAACTATTGACCGACGAACCACTGTTTTTCCTCATCAATTCCTATACAACCGGCTTACAGCCTGCTGTACTAAGCTATATGATGAGTACTGTTTTAAAGAAATACCACGGAACAGTGAAAGCCGACGAAATCGGTCTTCCGGTATCTTCAAACGGTCTTGTACTTCCTTGTGGCGCAAGCGGAAGATTCGAATTGAAATAAAGAATGTGCTTCCTCGCGGAGCGTTTTTATTCGATAGGACGCAATTTCCTATCGAATAAAAAGGTGTCGAAAGTCACTATGACTTTCGACACCTTTTTTCATACCTTATTTCCTATTTCTCACAAATGCTTGTTTCCCAAACATTACTATTCATTGGTTTGCTTCTGCTGCCTGCACAGTCTTTACCATGAACTCCATTGCTTCTACCGGATATCTGCCCGCTGCCGTTTCGCCCGTCAGCATAACGGAAGAAGCTCCTTCACTTACCGCACGATAAATATCAGAAACCTCTGCTCTTGTCGGCACTGCACAAGCCTCCATAG
>CAYMTX010000160.1:0-4259 GCA_964393475.1 uncultured Roseburia sp.
GAATCATATCCTTGATAACACGGGTTAAAACGTGTCCGATATGTGGCTTACCATTTGCTGTTGGCGGTCCATCATAAAATGTGTAAGTCTCTCCTTCTTTACGGTTTTCCATGGATTTGCGGAAAATATCATTTTCTCTCCAGAACTGCTCAGTCTGTTTTTCTCTTTCAACGAAGTTCATATTCGTTTCAACTTTGTTGTACATAATTCTCCTCCACTTCTTCATGCGCCCGAGCAGTATCGCTGCGCGATATACTGCTTTGCAAGGTACGCATTTAATGCAGCGCATTTTAAGCGCAAAAAAGGCTCACGTCCTGTACATAGGACGAGAGCCTTATCATCGTTATACCACCTAAATACAATCGTACTCCGCAAAAATTGCGTTCATACCACGTTCCCTTAACGCTGGAAATACGTCAGTACCTACTCTGGTATCAATGTTACTGTTCTCTAATACCCAGCAACACCTGGATTCCTATATCCTTCGCCATTTCAGGCTGCGGCTTAGAAGGGATATTCTTTCAAAGAATACTCATACCGGATTCCCACCATCCCCGGCTCTCTGCAACTTTTTTCAATGAAATACTGTCTTCGTCATTGCCTTTTCATTATACGGTGCTCCTAGAAGCACTGCATCTTGCGATATTATGCCACATTATGTCAAAAATGTCAAGATTTAATCACGTGTAAAAAGCGTTCCTGAATCTCTCTTATCATAAGTTCAGCTTCATCATCGTTTCCTTTAAAAGGCACAAAACCGCCCGCCATTTCCGCGTGTCCGCCGCCATTTCCGATACCATCTAACGCTTCCCGAATCACTTTTCCCGCATCGAGTTTGGAACCCTCACTCCTTACCGATAACTTGATTCCTTCGCTTTTTCTGGAATATACAACGGAAAATGTTACTTCCACCAACGCCAACATAAAGTCTGAAACACTGGCAATTAAGGCTTCCGGACAGTCCTTTCCGGTATCTGCAAAACTGACATTGTCATACACCTTAATGCTGTAAATCGCCTTGGAATAAGCCAGCAAATCCTCAAAATAAAGATTACTGTTCTCAAGATTATGAATTAAACTCTGATCCGTCAATTCAAACATCCGATAAAGCATTTCCATATCCATTTTAGAGACTCCTCTGGATAAATTCATGGTATCCATACGGATACCAAAGGACAATGCTGTTGCCACACGCGCATCCATCGGAATTTCATTCTCAATAAAATACTGGGCAATGATAGATGCACAAGCCCCTACTTCCGGTCTAATATCTGCAAACCGGTATTCCTGCTGTTCAAATGTTGGATGATGGTCAATACAAATAATCTCATTTCCAACAATATTAATAATATTCGAATTCCCCTTCTGGGCATCTACTAAAAGTATTTCATCATCATCACTCAGATTGTCTGCAATATCCTCGATATTTTCGATTTCAATCGCTAAAAACTGGCACATTTTTTCTGTACTGTATCGTTCAATTTTTCCCTTATAGCAAATAGTTGCACAAATCCCACGATATTTCAGTAACTCCTGAAGCCCGAATGCACTTGCAATTGCATCCGGATCGGGGAAGTTATGCATCTGAATGTATACATGCTTTTTACTTATCTTTGTAATTAATTGTTCTAATTTTGTCATGTCGCGCATCCTATCGTCTAAAGTAGTTCTCGATGGTTTTCGGCAATTCCGCAATACAACCGATTGCCGGCACCGGTGTGTCTATCGTTCCAAAGCCATACACAGCATGAATAAAGCCTATGCCTGCCTCCCTGCTTGCATCATAATCCCCCTGGATATCTCCGATATACACAGCCTCTGTCAGATTATTACGTTCTACTACTAATTTTATATTCTGCCCCTTCGAAAGATTTGTATTCCCATGGCTCTCAAAATCTTTAAAATATTTTTCAAAACCATAGTATGCCAGAAATCCTTCTATGTATCCTACTTCGCAATTACTTACGATATATAGCGGGTATTGGGCAGCTAATTCCTTCAATACATCTTCCAGATTTTCATACAACACCCCGCCATGCTCCGCCAGATAGCCATTCTGAAATTGCAGACATTCTCTGGTAATGGCAATACGTTCCTCCTTCGGATAATCGCCTAGCAACGCATCCGCAACACCTTCTATGGTTTTCCCCATAACTCCATGCACATCATCTATTGTCAATTCTGCTCTTGTTACTTCACGTCTCTTTAGGACAATATTCCATGCCGCTGCTACGCTCTCTGCTGCATCCCAGAGCGTTCCATCCACATCAAAAATAATTCCTCGTTTCATCTTTTATCCACTCTTTTATAACAAATTATATACTTCGGTATATTTTTTCTTAAAATAACGAATGATAGGCTCGGCAGTTACCTCCTTGCCACATACTGCAAGTAATGTCTCCTTCGGTGTTCTTGTACTTCCAAAACGGTGGATTTTCTCATTCAACCATTTTGTAATTTCAAGAATCCGTCCTTCTGCCAAAATATGGTCAATAGAACCTAAATCCTGTTCAATTGCATCCACATACATTCCATCGTAAATACTTCCTAATAAGTAGGTCGGGAAGTAACCAAACATACCGCCTGCCCAATGTGTATCCTGTAAAATTCCTTCTGCATCACACGCCGGTGTAATACCTAAATATTCTTGCATTTTCTGATTCCAAAGTGCCGGTAATTCTTCTACGTCCACTCCATCTCTGAAAATTGCCTTTTCAATCTCATAACGGATAATAATATGGAACACATACGTAACCTCGTCTGCCTCTGTTCTGATAAAACTGTTACGCACATGGTTCACTTCGCGATAAAATTCATCCAACGTAATATTTTTAAACTGCGGCAAAAGTTCCCCCAGCTTATCATAAATCGGAAGCCAAAAGTTCTTATTTCTTCCCAAAATATTCTCATAGAACCGCGACTGGCTTTCATGCAGTCCCATAAATCTACAACTGCCTGCCACAGTTCCGTCATATTCCGGATTCACATTCTGCTCATAAATCGCATGGCCGCCTTCATGGATTGCCGAATAAATTGCACTGATTGGCATATCCTCGTAATAATGATTTGTCACGCGCACATCTCTTGACGAGAAATTCAATGTAAATGGATGTTCCGTTGTACCCACTGTACCTCTATCCCATGAAAAACCAATGTAATCCAAAAGCATTTTCTGTACTTTTACCTGTGCATCTACATCAAAACACCCTTGGAATTTACTATCATCCGGCTGTTCTGCTTTTAAAATCTGCTGAACAAACGGAACCAACGCTTCCTTCAACTCTCCAAAGATACTATCAATCGTAGCAGAATCCATACCTTCTTCGTACTGGTTCAATAGTGCATCATATACGTCCTTGTCCGGATCTGTGTAACCGGTAATTTCTTTTGTTAATTCAATCATTTCTTTTAAATGCGGTGCAAATCCTGCATAATCAGAGGCATTTTTTGCTTCTTCCCATGCTCTCTCAGACTGCGCCTGTGCTCTGACATAGCGCTCATATACCTCTGCCGGAATGCGTTTGTCTTTATCAAAATCAGATTTCATTTTTTTAACAATAAACTGCCACTTATCATCTAACGCATTAAATTCTTCCGGCTCCATAAGCTCATCTAACATTTTTCCCAATTCTTCTGCTGTTCCCATACGGAATGCTTCTGTCGAAAAATATGCTTCAGCATCTGCATGTCTGTCAAATCCTTCTTTTGGTGCACCGGTACGCATATCCCAGTACAACAATGTACACACATGATTTAAACGATTCATTTTCTCTAAATATTTCTGCAACGTTTCTAATTTTTGGCTCATATTTTTCTCCTCTTCTTACCTTTTCTATCCTCCAATGTATCATACTTATCTATAAAAATCTATGGAAAACGATATTTAATTCGGTAATTTGATTTTATTTAAAATCTATTGAAAGAAAAGCAAAAAAAGAGACAAATCCAAGCATATCATAAATTATTTACGACTGCTCTTATTGTCTCTTTCCTTTAAAATTCCCTTATAAAAACAAGTTCTATTTTGTCGGAACAAGTTTTGTCTTGCCACCCATATATGGCTGTAATGCAGTTGGAATATTTACGCTTCCGTCTGCATTTAAATTGTTCTCTAAGAATGCAATTAACATACGTGGCGGAGCAACTACTGTGTTATTCAGTGTGTGAGCAAAGTATTTATTACCTTCTTTGTCCTTCACACGGATTTTCAGTCTTCTTGCCTGTGCATCACCTAAGTTAGAGCAGCTTCCTACTTCGAA
>CAYMTX010000161.1:0-4155 GCA_964393475.1 uncultured Roseburia sp.
ATAGGTAATGATTTCTTCATTTCTTAATATTCCGAGTATGGAGGACATAATTATATGACGGACAAAAGATTACATAAGTTGGGAATTGACATCGGTTCCACAACTGTCAAAGTTGCTATCCTGAATGAGAATAACGACTTACTGTTTTCTGATTATGAAAGGCATTTTGCCAACATTCAGGAGACACTTTCTGCTCTGATTGACAAAGCATTTGGGGAATTTGGTGATATCGCCATCGCTCCGGTCATCACCGGTTCCGGCGGACTTACACTTGCCAGTCATCTTAATATTCCTTTTGTGCAGGAAGTAATCTCTGTTTCTACCGCTTTACAGCACTATGCGCCTCAGACAGATGTTGCGATTGAGTTAGGCGGCGAAGACGCGAAAATCATCTATTTTGAAGGCGGTAATGTCGAACAGCGTATGAACGGTATCTGTGCCGGAGGTACAGGCTCTTTTATCGACCAGATGGCATCTCTGATTCAGACCGATGCCACCGGCTTAAACGAATATGCCAAAAATTATAAGGCAATTTACCCGATTGCAGCCCGATGCGGTGTTTTTGCCAAAACAGATATTCAGCCTTTAATCAATGAAGGTGCAACCAGAGAAGACTTATCTGCCTCTATCTTTCAGGCAGTGGTCAATCAGACCATCAGCGGTTTGGCATGCGGCAAACCAATTCGCGGACATGTGGCATTTTTAGGCGGTCCGCTGCATTTTCTGTCCGAATTAAAGGCTGCTTTTATCCGTACCTTAAATCTAGACAGCGAGCATGCTATCACACCGGACAATTCACACCTTTTTGCAGCAATCGGCTCTGCACTGAATTGTAAAGAAAATGAAACAACTGACTTAAAAACATTACAGCAGAAACTAAAATCCGGTATCCAAATGGATTTTGAAGTTGCACGTTTAGAACCACTTTTTGCGGATGAGGCAGACTATAATGCATTTTGCGAACGCCACAATGGACATAACGTTCCGTCCGCAGATTTATCCGACTATCACGGCAACTGTTATCTGGGTATTGACGCAGGCTCTACCACAACCAAAATTGCACTCGTCGGCGAAGACGGTTCTCTGTTGTATTCTTTCTATAGCAACAATAACGGAAGTCCGCTTGCTACTGCACTCACTTCCTTAAAAGAAATTTACAGTAGACTGCCGAAGGATGCCAAAATCGTTCACTCCTGCTCAACCGGATATGGCGAAGCTCTCTTAAAATCAGCTTTGCTGTTAGACGAGGGCGAAGTAGAAACGATTGCACACTATACAGCCGCTGCATTTTTTAATCCGGAGGTTGACTGCATTTTAGACATCGGCGGTCAGGACATGAAATGTATCAAGATTAAGAACCGGACAGTCGAAAGCGTACAGTTAAACGAAGCCTGTTCTTCCGGTTGTGGTTCATTTATCGAGACCTTTGCAAAATCCTTAAATTTTTCTGTACAGGACTTTGCAAAAGAGGCTCTTTTTGCGAAAAACCCGATTGATTTGGGTACACGCTGTACTGTTTTCATGAACTCTAAAGTAAAGCAGGCGCAAAAGGAAGGTGCTTCGGTTGCAGATATTTCCGCAGGTCTCGCATATTCCGTAATTAAAAATGCACTGTTTAAGGTTATTAAACTTTCCGATGCCAGAGATTTAGGCAATCACATTGTCGTTCAGGGCGGAACTTTCTACAACGATGCCGTGTTACGAAGCTTTGAAAAAATCTCCGGTTGTGAATGTGTGCGTCCGGACATCGCAGGTATCATGGGTGCATTCGGTGCTGCCCTTATCGCCAGAGAACGCCACGAAGCAGGTTATCAGACAACCATGCTCGGTCTTAAAGAATTAGAAAATCTGACGTTCGATACCAAACTGACCAGATGTAAAGGCTGTACCAATCATTGCCTGCTTACCATCAACCGTTTTTCCGGCGGTCGTTCTTTTATTACCGGAAACCGTTGTGAAAAAGGACTTGGCAAGGAAAAAGCAACCGCAGATATTCCAAACCTGTTTGCTTATAAAAATCAAAGACTATTCGACTATGAACCACTCTCCCCTACTGAAGCACCACGTGGCACTGTAGGGCTTCCGAGAGTCTTAAATATGTATGAAAACTATCCGTTTTGGGCAACTTTCTTTAAAAAGCTGGGATTTTCTGTTGTGCTCTCCCCTGCTTCCACCAGGAAGATTTACGAAATGGGTATCGACAGTATTCCGTCCGAATCAGAATGCTATCCTGCAAAACTGGCACACGGACATGTTGCATGGCTGATACATCAGAATGTGGATTTCATCTTTTATCCTTGTATTCCATACGAGCGAAATGAATTTCCGGATTCCAACAACCATTACAACTGCCCGATTGTAACCTCCTATGCAGAAAATATAAAAAATAACGTGGAAGAAATCTCTTCCGGACAAATGAAATTTTTAAATCCATTCATGTCCTTTGCAAATGAAGATACCCTTTCTTCCCAGTTAATCAAAACCTTCTGCAGTTCTGATTTTGCTGATTTCTGTTCCGGTGCGAATATTTCAGAAGCTGAAGTACGTGATGCAGTAAGTGAAGGCTTTAAAGAACTTGCTGTTGTCCGTATGGAAATGCAACAGAAAGGGGAAGAAGTACTCAAATACATAGAAGAACACCAGATACAAGGTATTGTACTTGCAGGACGTCCATACCATGTAGACCCTGAAATCAATCACGGTATTCCGGAATTGATTAATTCCTATGGCATTGCCGTATTGACAGAGGACTCCGTTTCTCATTTACAGGCAGTGGAACGCCCATTAATTGTCATGGATCAGTGGATGTACCACTCCCGCCTCTATGCCGCTGCCAACTATGTAAAAACAAGAGATGATTTGGATCTCATCCAGTTAAACTCTTTCGGCTGCGGTCTTGATGCAGTTACTACCGATGCCGTAAATGATATTTTGACAAAATCAGGTAAGATTTATACATGTTTAAAAATCGATGAAGTAAATAACCTTGGAGCAGCACGTATTCGTATCCGTTCACTTCTTGCCGCAATCCGTGTCCGCAGGAAAAAGAACGAAACACGCACCATAGCACCGGCGAATTATGAACGTACTGTTTTTACCGCAGAAATGAAGAAAAATTACACCATTCTCTGTCCGCAAATGTCACCAATACACTTTGAACTGCTTGAACCGGCATTTCATGCGGCCGGCTATAACATTGTAGTTCCTGATATTCCGGCAAGAGAATGCGTCGATATCGGACTACGTTTCGTGAATAACGATGCCTGCTATCCTTCTCTGATTGTAGTCGGTCAGATTATGGCTGCCGTACAGTCCGGCAAATATGATATGGAAAAAACCGCTATTATCATTACTCAGACCGGCGGTGGCTGCCGTGCAAGCAACTATATTGGTTTCCTACGCCGAGCCTTGGAAAAAGCAGGTTACCCGAAGGTTCCTGTAATTTCCTTAAATTTAAGCGGACTGGAAAGTAATCCGGTCTTTACTTTTACGCCTTCCCTTATCCAGCATGCTTTATATGCACTGGAATTTGGCGATATTTTCCTGCGTTGTGTCTATGCAACCCGCCCATACGAAGCAGTTGCCGGTACTACGAATGCACTGCATGAGAAATGGAAAAAGAAAGTAATCAGCTTCGTATCCCAGGATAAGATGCTGTCACATTCTGTCTTTAAGAAAATGTGCCGTGATATTATCCGTGATTTTGATAATATAGAACGCCTTGACATGCAAAAACCACGTGTCGGAATCGTCGGTGAGATTCTTGTAAAATTCCATCCGGCAGCAAATAACTATCTGGTAGATTTATTAGAAGCCGAAGGTGCGGAAGCCGTTGTACCGGATTTGACAGACTTCCTGCTCTATTGTTTCTTTAACACCGGTTTTAAAGCGGATAATTTAGGAACAAGTAAAAAATCAAAATATGTCGGAAAACTCGGCATCCAATTTTTCGAATGGCTGCGTTCTTCCGCCCGCAAAGCCTTTGAAGAAAGCAGACACTTTACCGCACCGGCACACATTGATACCCTTGCAGAATATGCAAACGATATTGTATCCATCGGTAATCAGACCGGTGAAGGCTGGTTTTTGACAGGAGAAATGTTAGAACTGATACATACAGGTACACCAAACATCGTATGTACACAGCCTTTCGCC
>CAYMTX010000162.1:0-4139 GCA_964393475.1 uncultured Roseburia sp.
GATTTACAGTCTGTCCCCTTTGGCCACTCGGGAATCCACCCATTTGTCTATTTAATTGTCCTGACAAATAGTTATTATATCACAGCTTTTTTATATATGCAAGCTTTTTTTATTCCAAAACAAAATGCCCTTCTTTTACAAAACAGGCTAATCATGCCTGCATAATTAGCCTGTTTATTAGTTCATGGAACTGTTACATATTAAACTGTCTGTCCCTTTCCAATGTAGATTGGGAATGTATCTGTGCCCTTTAAAGAAATACCTTCTGTAAAAGTAACATCCTTATCAGATACTGCATATTCAAGGGAAACGTTTTCGCCAACAACAGTATCCTGCATTAAGATACAATTCTTAACTTTTGCTCCCTTTGCAATCTTAACACCACGGAACAAAATACAATTCTCAACTTCACCTTCGATGATACAGCCGTCTGCTGCCATTGTATTCTTCACTTTTGCTCCTGCGATATATCTGGTCGGGTTATCATCACGAATCTTGGTATAAATTGGTGATGGTCCAAACAAACCATCCAGATTCTCTTCGTTTAACAACGCCATGCTTGCCTTAAAGTAGCCTCTTAAATCATGGAAAGTTGCTGTATATCCGGTATATTCATATGCCTGAACATTAATCTTTTCCAACTGCGGAAGTAAAATATCACGTTCAAAATATGTATGTCCTTTCACATATGCTTCTGCAATCATTTCGATTAAGTAAGTTCTCTTAATAACATAAATATTCATAGAAACATTATGCAGGCCTTCACCAACTTCGTTTACTTTAATCTTCTTAACTCTTCCATCCTCTATCTTTAATGTATAATAGAGTTCTTCCTCTGAACTGAACACATCGGAATCAGAAGCCGGCAGCTCCATTTTTTTATATGCAACTGTTACATCCGCATTGCTTGCAATATGTGCGTCAATAATCGCACGAAAATCTACATTGGCTGCAATATGTGCATCTGACATTACAACGTATTCTTCTTTCTGTCTCTTTAAGAAGTTCACAATACTAATTAACGCATCTACACGACCACTATAGATTTTAGATGTCTTCATTGAGAATGGCGGAACAATATTCAAACCACCATTTTTTCTTGTCAAATCCCATTCACGTCCTGAGCCAAGGTGATCTAACAAAGATAAATAATTTTTACGCACGATTAATGAAACATTATCAATACCTGAGTTAACCATGCTTGATAATACAAAGTCTATCATACGATAACGGCTTGCAAAAGGAATAGAAGCCATCAATCTCTCGTTTGCCAATTCCGGCATTAATGTATCATAACTGTTAGGGAAAATGATACCAAGTGCTTGTGAGTTATTGTTTAGCATTGCTCTTCGCCCTCCTTTACATCTTCTCTAACCATTGCATTTGGTCCAACTTTTGCATTCGCACCGATTGTAACACCATTACCGATTGTCGCAACGCCCTTCTCATCATCTGTCGGCATTGCTCCAACAACTGCGCCTTCACCGATTTCAACATTCTCAGCAACAATACAATGTTTTACTACGGCACCTTTATGAATCACCGTGCCACCCATAACAACCGCATCTTCTACTACTGCGCCCGGCTCAACCTTTACACCTGCAAATAATACAGAATGTTTTACGTTACCTTCAATACAGCATCCGTCAGTAATTAAAGAATTCTCAACAACTGCATCGCCAAGGATTCTGTGTCCTGTCATACCGCTATTACGGCTATATATTTTCCAGTTATCGTCAAATAAGTTGATTCCACTGTGCTCCGGGTCTAATACTTCCATATTCGCTTCCCATAAAGAAGGAATTGTTCCTACATCCTTCCAGTAACCCTCGAAACGATAAGCATACATATTCCGCTGATCGCGTAATAAGTTCGGAATAATGTTATTACCAAAGTCATTTTCTGAGTTAGGATCTGCCTCGTCTTCAATCAGATATTTTTTCAAAATATCCCAGTTGAAAATGTAAATACCCATAGACGCCAAGTTTGACTTAGGATTCTTCGGTTTCTCCTGGAATTCTGTAATACGGTCATTCTCATCTGTAACCATCAATCCGAAACGGGATGCTTCATCCCAAGGTACTTCCATAACTGCTACTGAGAATTCAGCGTTCTTTTCCTTATGGAAACGCAGGAAATCACTATAATCCTGTTTACAAATCTGGTCACCGGACAGAATAATAACATACTCCGGTTCATAACGTTCAATAAATGAAATATTCTGGTAAATCGCATTCGCGGTTCCCTTATACCAATCAGATCCGGAAGCTTTCTGATACGGCGGAAGTACATGTACCCCTCCATATAAGCGGTCTAAATCCCATGGTTGGCCGTTTCCGATATATTCATTCAATACCAATGGCTGATATTGAGTAAGAATACCTACTGTGTCAATACCTGAGTTAACACAGTTAGACAGCGGAAAATCGATAATTCGATATTTTCCACCAAAAGGAACGGCAGGTTTTGCTAATTTCTCAGTCAAGGCATAGAGTCTTGAACCCTGTCCACCAGCAAGAAGCATTGCAATCATTTCTTTTGCCATAATTATCTTATCCTCCTAGGCTTTCTTTCGTCTAATAATACAAAAATTATAACACACATCCCAAAATAATGGTAGTTTTTCACAACAAAAAAAGAAAGAAATTATATTTTTTCTCTCTTTTTTTGCCTTTTGGGTCATTTTTCTATATAATTCTTCGAATTCCTAAGATTTTTCGATATGTTGCATCGGAAGTAATGATACCATTCTTCGGATTACTTGCATGTACAATTTTTCCACCACCGATATAAATACCAATATGTCCGGAATACCAGACCAAGTCACCCGGTTTTGCATACTCAAGTCCTTCCACTGCCCGTCCGGAGTTTCCCTGCTCACCGGAAGTTCTCGGAAGTGAGATTCCAAAATGCTTATACACACTCTGTACGAAACCGGAACAATCCGCACCGTTTGTCAAACTTGTCCCACCATACACATATGGGTTGCCGATAAACTGCATCGCATAATCTGCAATCTCCCTGCCAAGCTCTGCTGTACTTTCACTATCAACCGAACTACTCGGCTGATTTTCCGTTACAGAACCCGATTCGCCATTCGACATATTATTTTGACTTCCTGATGCCGGTTTATTTGTCGGCTTATTTGCAGCCTGCTGCTTCAATGCTTCTTTGGCAGCCTCTTCTGCCTTCCTGCGTTCCTCCGCTTCTTTTTTTAGCCGGGCAGCTTCATCTTCCTTCGATTCTGCTTCTACATTCTCTGTATACACATTCACGTAATCCGCAGACACATATCCCGTTCCTTCTTCTACATCAACTTTCACCCAGCCATCGACTTCTTCTAATACATTTAAAATATCACCACCTGGCACAAGTCCCAAAACCGCTGACTCAATTGTTGCTTCTTTTCTTACTTTCAGCGTAGTAGTTGTCACTTCTGCCAGTCTCGTTCCTACTTCTCGCGCACGAATTTCTGCCGCCTCACCAGTCAACACAAATTCTGCTTTCACATAACCTTTTACACTACCTGACTCAATATAATACCAGCCATTTTCCTCATCAAGCTTTCTTCCTACCGAATCATCATATAGTTTACCAAGGATTTCCCCATCTTCGCCCGGAATACTTCTGACATTAACATAATTAGTAACATCTGCAATAATCAGATTTTTTTCTTCCTGTATCAGTTCATTTTCCTGCTTGACACTTTTAGGTTCCACATCTGCCAACTCCACCGCATTCCCGAGTTCATTACCAATGCCAACCCTATGTACCTCATAATGTTCTACATCAGCTTCCTGCGTTTCTTCCAATACCATTTGTTCCACCGCTCGGTCATTTTCCTTAGCTGCCTGTGTTACAGCTTTTCCGGCTGCAATCACGGTACAAACACACATACCGGCACACAACAGCTTCACTTCTCTCCACTTCATCTCTCTTTCCCCTTAAATTTATTTGCCCATAGTCACCCTTTGTGAACAATTTTTCATAAATATTATGAGCATATTACGATATGTTACAGGAAATATAAGATTTTGTGAATGTTTTTTGCCATGGGAATTACTGGAAGAATCTTATTGCATAAAAAAAAGACAGCCTGTCGATCGGCTGCCTTTTTAGGAGAAGGTATTTTTACTATG
>CAYMTX010000163.1:0-4019 GCA_964393475.1 uncultured Roseburia sp.
TTTGTCATTTCAATCCCGTCGTCCTGTAACATTCCAAGCATAAACTCAGTATCGACTAAATTTTTGTCACAGCCAAGAGATATAAAAAGTAATTTCATATAGGGTACCTCATACTTATTTTTGTAGTACATTCCTGTACTATGAAAAACGCCCGGTGATACCGGGCGACATCAATTTAGTTTTCACTTTTTGTTTCTTCCGGAATAATCTTCACTTTGCTTTCAAAAACCTCTTCTACAGCGATAGACAATGCCTTTGGACAAGTTTTTTTGTCATTCATTGGTTCTGCACCGGAGATTAACTGACGAGCTCTTTTAGCTGTCGCAATTACAATAGCATAACGGCTATTAACAACCGGCTCCTCACCAATTTCAACGTCATTATTCACTACTTTCATTAATTCTACATAAGATGGATGAATCATATTTATTACCTCTTTCTATTATTTTTTTGAAAAAGCGGTTAATTGACCGCGCATATCTTCGATAAAATTCTGTTTACGTGAAACACGATAATGTTCATTACTGACAATATTATGAAAACGCTCGACACATTCTTCTAAATTGTCATTCACGATTAAATAATCATATTCCTCAATTCCTTGTGCCTCTTCCACTGCACGGGCAAGTCTGGACTCTACAACATCCATTGCTTCAGTGCCTCTTCCGATTAAGCGTTCTTTCAATTCACCGGCACTTGGTGGTGTCATGAAAAGCAGTAATGTATCCGGGAATTTCTTTTTAATTTCAAGTGCACCCTGAATTTCAATTTCCAAAATAACATCTTTACCTGCAGCCAACTGTTCCTCTACATAAACCTTCGGTGTACCATAGTAATTCGATACATACTGCGCATATTCAACCAGTTCGTCTTTGGCAATCATTTCTTCAAATTCTTCCCTGGTCTTAAAAAAATATTCAATTCCATTCCGTTCACCCGGTCTTGGCTGTCTGCTTGTAGCAGAAATAGACAAGGCATATGTATCGGAATATTTTTTCATAACTTCTTTTACTACAGTGCCTTTACCGGAGCCGGAAAATCCGGAAAGAACGAGTAAAATTCCTCTATTCGTTTGCATCATCATCTACCTCAACTGCATTACCGTTAAAACGTCCGGCCAAAGTCTCCGGCTGTAATGCTGATAATATAATCTGACTGTTTTCTGTGAAAATTACACTTTTGGTTCTGCGTCCCTGCGTGGCATCAATTAAAGTCTCTTCTTCTTTGCCTTTGGCAATCATACGCTTTGCCGGAGCAGAATCGGAAGAAATAATACTGATAATCTTATCTGTATTTACCATATTCCCAAAACCAATATTCATTAACTTAGACATATTGTATTCCTTTATTCGTAATTATTCAGTACTTCATAATTACGATTTCTTTTATTCAATATTCTGAATCTGCTCACGTACTTTTTCGATGTCGGTCTTTAAATTAATACCGGTATCCGCAATCTCCAAATCATTTGCCTTGGATAAAATCGTGTTCGCCTCACGATTCATCTCCTGTGCGATAAAATCGAGTTTACGTCCGATACTTCCGCCCGCTTCCAATGCTGCTTTGGTGCTCTTGATGTGACTACGCAAACGCACCATTTCTTCATCTACGCACACCTTATCCGCAAAAATTACGATTTCTGTAGCAATTCTTGACTCATCAATCTGCTTATCGCCTAATAATTCTTTCACCTTATTCTCGATACGTTCACGGTAATCTTTCATAATAACCGGAGAGCGTTCCTCAATAAAGTCTACATACGTAAGCATATTATCAAGCTTCGCACAAAGGTCTGTCTTAAGATTCTCACCTTCTGCAATACGGCTTTCTACAAATTGCTCACAAGCACCGCGAATTGCTTTCTCCAGTCCGTTCCAAATAGCTTTTTCATCAACCTCAACCTGTTCCATGGAAAAAACATCCGGATAACGTGACAACGTGCTGACACGAATATCATTATCCAGACCAAATGTTTCAGACATTCTCTTCAGATAACCTAAATACTCGCCTGCCAGTTCTTCGTTATATTTCAAGGAAAAACGTTCTTCCGAGAAATCCTCATAAGTTATGTAAATATCAACCTTACCACGTTCCATATACTCTTTCAATAAAGTACGAATCGTACTTTCAAAGAAGTTCAGGGATTTCGGCATTTTGATATTCACATCTAAATAACGATGGTTCACAGATTTGATTTCGACCGAATATTTCCGTTCGCCTTCTGTCACCTCACACCGGCCAAAACCGGTCATACTTTTAATCATAGCAATCCCCATTTCTGAGCGACTTGTCGCGAAGTGGCGATTAGAAATTCGCGCAGGCGATTTCTAATCTGCCATCAGAGCTATTTGCTTTCGCTCAGAAACAAATAGCCGATTGAAAAATCAGCATATTAATGTGATTTTTCAATCTAATTCTCCTGATTTGTAAACTCCCTGCATCTCTCGTTATACCAAAAAACTCTGTATGCATAGGTATACTTATTATAAAGCGAAAGAGATTGGAAGTCAATATTTTTAAAACTTTCACCGGAAAATTTCACTGGGAAATTCGTATAATTTTATTCTTCTTAGAAAACACTAGCAAAAAGTATGTTTTTAAAAAGGAGTATAAAATTATGGCAGACAATGATACTGTAAAATTATTAAGAGAATGCAACTCCGGAATCCAGATGGCAGTTTATTCTATCGAGGAAATTCTGGCGGATGTACAAAACGAGCAGTTAAAACAGATTTTAAAAGATACACTCAACACCCATAACAGTCTCGGGAACAGAACTCATGAACTGCTCTCTGCTTTCGGCGAAGAGACAAAAGAACCAAATCCGATTGCAAAAGGTATGTCATGGATGAAAACCAATGCAAAAATGATGATGGATAACACAGACAATACCTGTGCTGATTTGATTACAGACGGCTGCAATATGGGTATCAAAACGCTCTACCGCTATTTAAACGAGTACAGTGCAGCAGACGAAAAAGCGAAAAAACTTACAGAGGATATTATTCAGGAAGAAGAATCCCTGCGCCAAAGTTTAAGGGATTATTTATAATATACTGCCGGAAATGTTCTGCATTCTATAGCAAGACATTTCCGGTAAAAATAGATTAATTCAAATAAACTGAACTTCGTATTATTCCACATTCTTCTCTATACAGATGCCTAAAGCCAAAATGGTCCATAATGGAAATCGTATCACTACCTGTCTTCTGCCAGAATTCCATAAAATAACAGGTCTGCCCAATTACCATAATTGTCTTTCACCTGACTTCTCTGTGTCCCTTCCGGTTTCATTCTAAGTTTCTTCATAAGATTGACAGATTTCATCCCATCAATCGTTTCGGCAAATATTTTATGTACGTTCATACTATCGAATGCATAATCAATAACAGCCTTACACAATTCAAAAGCATATCCTTTTCTCCAGTACATCTTATTAAAAAACCAGCCGATTTCGTATACGTCATTTAAATCATCCATGCTAAAATTACGAATAATCATTCTATCCGTTTCAATAAATATGGTATTTGTCTTCATAAGCATTAAATTCTCCTTACGCAACTACTTTCAGTATCAATACGATTATCAAAATCAGCCTCACCACTCATCCCCTTTGTTGTCACGAGTGTTTCCAAATACCGTGTCGCATTAAAAATACTAAATGAGGCTTCCGACATAGCCGGTACAAGCAGACGGACGGCAACAATGACCCACAAAAAATAACATGCCTGCTTTGAAACTTTTCCGACCAACAATCTGCACAACAATACCAGTAAAATTACAATACTAATCTGCACAGACATCTCCTGTATCGTATGAAAAACAGAAACGATTCCCCAAAATAATAAATATGATATTTTATACCAATGTCTCCATCTCATCTAAAATCTCGCCCATGACATCTAATGCAGACTGAATCGGTGCGGGTGTTTCAAGATTTACCCCTGCTATTTTTAATAATTCGACCGGTGCATCGGAGCAGCCACCGGATAAAAACTTCTTATATCGTTCTACTGCTG
>CAYMTX010000164.1:0-4008 GCA_964393475.1 uncultured Roseburia sp.
CCCGCTCGTATTTAATATATCATCTTTTTCCACTGATAGCGTTCCAAATCTACATGATTATCCACAACCACTATCCCATCTGCTTCCAGCAGTATTTTCTGCTGATTTACTCCGCCGAACGCAAATGCATCTGACAGCCTTCCTTCCCGGTTTACCACACGATAACATGGTATACTGTTCGGATCCGGATTCACATGCAATGCATATCCTACTACCCGCGCCCAACGTCTGTTACCCGCAAGAGTGGCTACCTGTCCATAGGTAGCCACACATCCTCTCGGTATTTGTCTTACTACATCATAAATTTTCTCATAGGAATTTTGCGCCATCGTCTTAGTTACCCCATTTTGTAATTATGCAGTATGGCTCAAAACAGCCAGTGTTTTAAGCAAAAACAAAACTCTCTCACATCCGGTATAGCAATTTCTTCAAATCTTCAACCTGTTCCAAATAATAATCACTGTTTTCCTGCATGAATTCCCGAATCATCGGTATCTGATTATCTGACCATCCGGCGCAGGCAAACGGTACACCGCAGGCTCTCGCCATAATATATCCGGTTTTTAAATCATCCACCATTAGTACTTCTTCCGGCTGCAATCCATAAACACGCATCACTTCTTCTAATGCATATGGATCCGGTTTTCTGCGCTCACATTCCCAGTCAAACACCATGTCCGGTTTCGGCAGCCCAGCCGCCTCATAATCCCGATATACACGGGATGCCATCGACTGCGTTGACACACAAATCTTTCCGCCATTTTTTACATATTCATCAAGCACTGCCTTCAGTCCTTCGTAAGCATGCGGTATCGTCTCGGAAGCTTTGCGCCAGCACTCTGTCTGATACTCCATTTCCTCATCATTAAAAGCAAAATACTTGGTACACAAATCATCAAAACCATGTACAAAATTCAACTCTGTAAATTCCTCAAAGTTCAGCTTTATCTCCGGACGCAGCACTGCCAGCGCACCCATAAAAGACGGATAATTAATCTCCGGTGTACTTTTTACTACCGTATCGTCATGGTCTAAAACCAGACATTTAATTCTTAATTCTTTCTTCATATATCTCCTTGTTTTGAACTATTTCGTAACACTTTCTTTCATTCCGGCTTTTTTTGCCATACGAAGCAGAACATCCCTACGCGTCACGATACCGATAAATACCTTATCGTCATCTACCACGGGAACAAAATTCTGCTTTACAACTTTCTCAAACAAATCCTCCATCTTCTCATGCACATTTACTGCCTTGTTATCTCTGTGTCTCGGCACTGCCATGACAGAGGCTGTTTCCAGCTCCTCTATATCTGAGTCTTGCTGTTCCCTAAAATACCACAAAAGGTCACCTTCCGTAACAGTACCAATATACTTACCCTGCTTCGAAAGCAAGGGCAGAGCCGTAAATCCATGCTGCTCCATTGTATCTAAAACCTGTCCCAGATTATCGGATTCTGTAATATGTGCTACTTCTTCTTTTGGTGTCAGTAAAAATAAAATATTCATCTATTTATCCCTCTCCTGTATATCTTATAATTATTCTTTACTGTCCTTTAATTGTCTTCCCAAGAAAGCAGATTGCCAATGTTCCCGGACCGGTATGTGCCCCAATCACCGGACCAATATCACTTATTACTACTTTCACCTCTGGATAATCTTCATTTAACATACTTTCAATATGTCTGGCATCCTCTATACAATCTGCATGAGAAATAAATACATAGCCTAACTCATCCAATCTTTCACTTTTCGTTAAACGTTCGTATAAATCCTTTAATGCATTTTTTCTTCCTCTGTTAGTTGCCACGTTGTTAAGCTTGCCATCTTTATCAAGCAAAATTATCGGTTTCACTTTAAGCATAGAACCCGCAATCGCACTTACTGCGCTAAGTCGTCCACCACGCTTCAGGAAAAACAAATCATCTACCGTTACTACATGGTGAATATAATCCTTAACCGCCATAATTTTTTCATATACTTCCACAATGGAAGCACCCGCATCTCTTAATTCTGCCGCATAATATACCAATAACCCCTGTCCTGCCGATGCACACAGCGTATCAATATGCAGCAATTTGCGTTCCGGAAATTGTTCCTGCAATTCATTCATCACCATCACACCATTACTGTATGTTGCCGACATACCGGACGAAAAACCGAGATAAATGATATCTTTTCCTTCTTCCAGACTTTTTCTCATATGGTCTTCAAAAAAACCAAGCGTAACTGCATTTGTCTTTGCATTCGCACCTGCACGCAATTGCTCATAAAACGCCTTACTTTCAATATCTTTATTTAATACCGGCGTATCATCATCTATCGTTACTTCCAACTGCATTACTTGCAAATGATACTTCTCTACTATTTCTTTTGGCAAATCACAACATGAATCGGTATAGATTTCAAAATCTGTCATTTTAAATCGCTCCTATCTCTTTTAACTTCATTTCTATCCTATCATGTACCATTGCAGCTATTTCATTAGTATTCATTTCCTTATATTCTTCATAAGGAATCGGTTTCAAATAATGAAGCTGCACCGTTACCGGGTCCACTCCATTATGATCGAGCACTTTAAAACTGTCCACTAATGCAAATGGCAAAATTGTACCTTTAGACTTCGTTGCGCACTTAAAGGTTCCCCCATGAAAGGCCAGCATCTGATTTCCTTTTCTACTTCTGGTTCCTTCCGGAAAAATAAGGAAATTACGTCCCTCCGACATCTCTTTTGTAACACCCATGATTACTTTCATCGATTGTCTAACGTCTTCTCTGTCCATCGGATACGAATGGGTACAAGCAACAACCTGCTTCAAAAAAGGAATATTCGCCAGTTCTTTTTTCAATACCGCTGCAAGCGGTCTGTCAAAGGAAGCCACAACTGCAAGCATGTCAAACATTCCCTGATGATTTCCACAGACTAAAAGACCATCCTCGTCCGGAATATTTTCTTGCCCATACACCTTCATATCTATATTTCCTGAATCGACTGCCATTTTCAGAATATATCGGATATGCTTATATTTTTCTTCATATGAGTAGTCGTCTGTATGCTTTGCATAATGGCATAACTTAAACCATGCAGGCGGAACTCTCCAAAAATTTCTCCATACCATTAATAAAATTCGTAACACGTTATTCTTTCCTCCTTTTATCGTTTCGGTCGGCAGGAACATCCTATTCCTAATGCTCCTTCTCCTATATGGCAGGAAATGCCAAGTGTTAAATAATCACACATCACTTCCATACCCGGAAATGCTTCCCGAATCTCCTCCACCCATTCCTGTGTGGTCTGCTCATCTGCACTACTTGCCGCCATCAGATACACTTCACCTTTTTCATAATACTCATGAAAAGTTGTCTCAAAATCATTACGCAGCGTTTCAATCATTTCCTTCTTCGCTTTTTTCATGCCGCGGCTTTTTTTATAAACATCAAGCACTTCTGTCCCAAGCTTTAAAATCGGCTTGATATTTAAAAGTGTTCCAAGCGCTGCCGTTGCAGGCGAAATACGTCCGCCCTTTTTCAGGTTATCCAGCGTCTCTACAGCAATATAAATCGACATATTTTCTCTGTCATCTTCCAAAATCTGTTTTATTTGCGCTGCTTCAAATCCTTCTTCCACCAACTCTAACGCATCTAAAATCGTCCGATGCAATGGTGTTCCAATACGTCCATGATCCACCACCAAAACTTTGTCTTCAAATTCTTCATCCTGCGCCAGTGCCATCGCTGTATAGCACGAACCACTGAGTCCGCTGCTCATTGGCATGTAATGAATCTGTTCATATTCTTTTAAACCTTCCCTCCAAAATTCCATAACCGCTTCCGGCGATGGTTGGGAAGTAGCTACTTTTTTATCTTCTTTTAAATATTCAAAAAATTGTTCTCTAGTAAGTGAGACACCTTCATAGTAGCACTTCTCTTCTATATAAAACGGCATTGGAAGCACCTTAATTCCGAGCTTTTCTGCCATTTCCGGCAAAATACCGCTATGACTGTCTG
>CAYMTX010000165.1:0-3988 GCA_964393475.1 uncultured Roseburia sp.
CCATGGTGCAGCAAATGCTATGTACTTACCAAAAGTAATCGCATTCAATGCAAAAGATGAGACAGCTAAGAAACGTTATGCTCAGATTGCAGACTTCATGGGACTTGAAGGTGCAAATGATGACGAAAAAGTTGCAGAATTGATTAAATACTTACGTGGTATGAACGATGCATTGAAGATTCCACAGTGTATCAAGAACTATGGTCCGGACAGCTACTATGCAGAACAGGGCTTTGTACCGGAAGAAGTATTCTTAGAGAAACTTCCTGAAATTGCGAAAAATGCAATTGCAGATGCTTGTACAGGTTCTAACCCACGCCAGCCAAGCCAGGAAGAAATGGAAAAATTACTGAAATGCTGCTACTATGATACAGAGGTAGATTTCTAAAATTACATAATTGTAATATATCGCGCCGGATTATTTCCGGCGCGATTTTTTTCTTAGATAATCATGCTTGACAAGAAGAAAAACTTTTATGCGAATTGATGCAGAAGAAAACCGGAAGTGAGTTTGTGTTTGTGACACATTATCCGAGCCAAAAACGTCCGTTTTACGCAATGGAAAATGCAGAAAATCCGGAAGAAACAGAAAGCTTTGACTTATTATTCCGTGGACTTGAGGTGACAACCGGAGGACAACGGATTCATTCCTTTGAGGAGCAGGTGGCTAAGATGGAACGTCGTGGTATGCACGTAGAATTATTTGAAAGTTGCCTGATGATGCATAAGTATGGTATGCCTCCGCACGGTGGTCTGGGGCTTGGGTTAGAGCGTTTTAAAAGCAAATTGTTGGGTCAGGAAAATGTACGGCTGGCTACGTTATTTCCAAGAGACATCAACCGGCTTATTCTATAAATATAGTTTCAGTATGAAGGGGGCAACATCTTCGCATAGCATAGAAAACGGGCACATATATTTTTTATGAGAACGTAATATTAGAGAGTTTTATTTGTGAAAACAATTCATGTGAGACAGCAGATAAAAGATGGTATTATCGGCATGAAAAACAAGAAGTATACAAAATACGTTGGAATTTATGCGTTATTTATGCTTATGTTTTTCCTGGGACGTTATGCCGCACGATTTGCAGAAGCATATACGGAGACGATGAGTATTGCCATGAAGACAGAAAACTGGGGCTTGGGTTTCGGAGGTGTGGCAGAGGGTGGACAGCCGACCGGAAATGTCAGTGCAGAAGAGTTAAAAAAATATGACGCATACTTCGTAGGAAGTCCAAATGAAAAAGTAATTTATCTTACCTTCGACTGTGGTTATGAGAACGGCAATACGGAGGCAATACTGGATGCACTCAAAAAGCATGGTGTGAAGGCAACTTTTTTTGTAGTGGGGCATTATGTGGCATCAGCACCGGAACTGTTGAAACGAATGGTAGAAGAGGGGCATACAGTAGGAAATCATACTTATCATCATCCGGATATGAGTGCAATATCGGATTTAGTATCTTTTAAAAAAGAAGTAGATGATGTGGCAAATGCATTCCAAGAGGTAACGGGAAAAGAGCTTTCTATGTATTACAGACCTCCACAGGGGAAGTATAGTACTGATAATTTAAAAATGGCACAACAACTTGGATATCGTACTTTTTTCTGGAGTCTTGCCTATGTGGACTGGAATGCCGATGCCCAGCCGACCCATGAGGAAGCTTTCCGCAAACTGACTGGGCGTATTCATCCGGGAGCAGTCGTATTATTACATAATACCTCAAAGACAAACGGAGAAATTTTAGATGAACTTCTGACAAAATGGGAAGATATGGGATACCGGTTCGGAACGCTAGAGGAATTGATAAACAGCAGTAAATAAGCATTAATCTTTTCGAAATGATGTCGATATATTAGGAAAGGAATTTTAAAATATTATCAGGGATGATTTTGAAAGGAAATGTAACTATTTTATGACAGGTTCAACAGGTTCTATTCAAAATCAGGTGTTCGATTTGATGCAGCAGCGTCGGTCACAGATTTTGGAAAAGTTAAAAAGCGGTGAAACGGAAGAAAGTATTGTAACAGGCGGTAATTCTTTTACAGATAGTGTGTGGAAGCAAATGTTAGAAAGTGTTGATAGCTATCTGGATGTGGTGAAAGAAGAACAGAAGGTACGTTTTGCCAAAATGGATGAAGAAAAGGAAGAGAAGGAACTTTTACAACAACGTCTTATAGCAGAAAAAATTACAAAGCAGCGTGAAGAGAGAAGTGTAAAAGAGATTTTGACGGTGCATGCCGGAGGCTCGACAGAAGTTCCTTACGGTTATCTTGCCAAAGATGGCAACATTGAATACAAAGGTGTTATTTTTGTTTGTGATGAAGAACATCATGCAATTTGTCTCGGAGATATGACGAATCCGGCAAATGTATTGACGATTCCGCTGACTGAGGGTGGCTGTCTGAAAGTAAACCGAGAGAATATCGGAGAACTTTCAAAAGCAATCAGCATGTTTTCGCCGGAGGATATACGCAGGATTATGGAGGCAATTGCACAGGATGCCAAATGCAGGCAGATGCAGGAAGAAATGGAAGAGACAATTCACAGTGTTTCGGGAAGTACAACAATAGTGTCACAGTCTGCTTCGGAAAATGGTGAGAAAGTAACTGCAGAGCAGATTGCAAAACTGTTCGAAAATAGAGAAGAAAGATAGGTTGTTATGTAAAGTGATATTGAATCATTGTTTCGACCCATTCGGGACTCAATGGTGTTTCCTGGGTTTCATAAGTAGTAAGAAGCTGAATGCCCGGAATAATGCCATGCTCGGAATACTGTTGAAGTTTTAAAATAGCTTTTTTGGAATAATCAGGATTGTCCATGAGACCAAAATGTTCCCAATAGTAAGTTTCCCCAGTGTGTGGATGACGGATTGTGAAGTCGGGATAATAAGTTACGTGTTTTAATTTTAGAGCAGCTTCATACCGAAATGGAATCTGATTTTTGCATAGTATCGTATCAATCAGAGCCTCGGATTTGGAACGGACTATATGACCGGAGATAGTAGGCTGGATTAGATGTTCAGGATGCATTTTGTTTTGGTCGTAGGGTGCATTCATCCAGGCAGCAAGTTCCTCGGAAAGAGGAATATAGTCAGATTTGAGAAAATCATAATAATCGGAATTGGGTAAGAGCATTTGTTCAGCAGAGCTGTGCTTTGAAGGGTGATATTTTAAGTAATGATTTACAGCTTTTAGTTCCTGAATCAATTCTTCGCGTTTTGCTGTAAGATATTTCTTTTTTGCAAGCTGTTCTGCAAGATGACGGTTGTTTTTTCGAATATAGGTCTGATGTCCGTCATTACATTGATACCACTTTACATATTTTCCGTTATGTGAAAAAAATAAGTTGCCGGACGGTAAATTTTCAATCTGTTGATTTATTGACCGAATTTCTTTTTCAAGCTGGGCTTGTTCGTTGAGCATACGATGGTAAATCATGAGAAACCTCCTTTGATATGCGATAAGATGTACCAGATGTTGAAAGATATCTTCATTAAAGCATATCGGGTTTCAAAAGTAAAGAGAAAATAGCGGTATTATAGAAAAGATATTATTCTATAGACAAGATTGGGTGATAAAAGTATAAAAAGTGATTTATCACCCAAAAAATTTGTATTTTTAGCTCAAAATGATGAAAAAAGATAAAATGAAACAGTTTTTTAGTGAAATTTGGGTGATAAATATATAAAAAATGACTTTATTGCCCAAATATAAAAAATAATTGGGTGATAGGGAGAAAAAAATAAATTTATTGCCCAAACAGTACAAAACAAATGTAGAATATTGGAACAAAGAATCAATTCTGATGTTTCTTCATGCCAGCAGTATTACTTGGCGCTTCATTCCTTTTCAAAAGAGTTCATTTATAACATAAACGACCGCCCTGACTGATTACAGGGCGGTCGTTTCCATTTTCTAAGAGTTTTATTTCAGATTTTTATTTGCGGTAGAGAGCATCAGTTTGATACGGTTTAACTGATTTACTT
>CAYMTX010000166.1:0-3924 GCA_964393475.1 uncultured Roseburia sp.
TGTGTTTCAATTCCAATCGGATTTTCTCCTTCGATTGTAGGTTTGCATCCTACATACTTTTAAAATATATTTAATTTTTAATGCAATGAAAAATAGTAATTTGCCTCATTAACATCCAGTCGCAATTGTTCCAATAATCCTTCCAGATTTGGGAACTTACGCTCTTCTCTTATTTTTTTTATGAAAGTTACCATTACAACTTTCTCATATACATCCTGCTTAAAATCTAAGATATGTGTTTCAATTCCAATCGGATTTTCTCCTTCGATTGTAGGTTTGCATCCTACATTTGTCACACCATGATATACAATTCCGTCAATTGTAACCTTCGTAATATATACTCCAAACGCAGGAAGTAACTTGTTCTTTGGCGGAATTAAATTAATAGTCGGAAACCCTATTGTTCTTCCGATACGATTTCCATGCTTTACTTCTCCCGAAACAAAATATGGATGTCCCAATAAGCTGTTTGCATGTTCAATATTTCCAGCCATAATCTCTTCCCTGACAAACGTACTGCTGATATCACGCTCTTCCTCTTTCATTTTAGGAAGAATAATTGCTTCATATGATAACTGTCCTGCATATTCCTGTAACATCTGATAGTTACCACGTCTATTACGTCCAAAGCAAAAATCCTCTCCGGTCACAATATATTTCACAGAAAGATTCTTTACCAGCATTTCAATAAAGCTTTCCGGCTCCATATTCATCACTTCCGGAGTAAAGGGACATTCTATCAGATAATCTATCCCAAAAGACTCAAACATATGCATTTTTTCTTCGTTCGTAGTAAGAACTTTTGTATTCTGAGAGTCCAACGCATTTTTCGGCGGGATATCAAACGTAAAAATTACAGTTGCATATCCTTCCCGTTTCTTTTTCAGCAATTGTTCTAACAAAAGTTCATGCCCTCTATGAATTCCATCAAATTTTCCGAGTGAAATTGCAGTAGGCTCATCAATGAAAAATCCAGTTAAATTCTTAATATATTTCATTCTTCTAAAAACAATTTTACCGGTTTATAATCCTCACGTTTTTCATCATATTCATATATTCCGACAAAATGCCCTTCTTCATCATATATTCTGACCGGCTGTATGCGGCATTCCTGTTGTTCTTCTTTCAGCATGGAAGAAACCAAACGATTACCATTATATAACAATTTGTTATTCTCTTTTGTAACCACAGCCATCGGATATTTCAAAAAAACAGAATCAACCGAACGAACAAACGGAAACATTTTATTCGTCCATTTATCCGGTGAAATTCCTTCCGTGCATTCTTTTACTAATGCTTCCAGCTCGGACAATTTCAACGCATCCTCTATGGCAAACTCTGACACTTTTATACGAAGCAGACTTTCCATACATGCTCCACAACCTAATTTTGTTCCAATATCTTCACATAATGTACGTATATAAGTGCCTTTTGAACATTTAATACGCATCGTCACTCTTGGCAAGTTCATATCCAAAATTTCAAGTTCATGGATTGTGACCGGTCTTGCTTGACGTTCTACTGTCTTACCTTCTCTTGCCAAGTCACAGAGCTTTTGACCATTTACTTTCAGCGCAGAATACATCGGCGGCACCTGCATAATATCTCCCAAAAAACTCATTGCAGCTTCCCGCACCGCTTCTTCCGATACCAAAACCTCACGTTCTTCCAAAACTGTTCCCGAAATATCTTGTGTATCCGTGACTTTACCAAGCAGCATAACTGCTTTGTACTCTTTATTTTTTTCAGTTAAAAGATCACACACTTTGGTAGCTTTCCCAAAACACAACGGTAAAACACCTTCTGCATCCGGGTCAAGAGTTCCTGTATGTCCTATTTTTTTCTGTTTAAAAATGCCTCTGGATTTAGCTACTACATCAAATGACGTAAAACCTTTTTCCTTATACACATTAATAATTCCATGAATCATACAAATAACCACAACAAGAGGCGACGTACATCGCCTCTTATCCCTTCATTACTGTCGCTTTGCCTCGTCAACTATTTTTGTTTTTTAGTTAACAATGCTTATTTTTCTGCATCATCCTCTTCTTCATCCCTTACCGGAATGTCCTTGGTTACATCATTAATCATTTTAGACATTTTTACACCATATTCGATGGACTGGTCTAAAACAAATGTAATCTGAGGAGTATTTCTAAGATTGATATTGTGTGCTAATTCTCTACGAATATAGCCTTCTGCACTCTTTAAACCTGCCAATGTATTTTTCTGAGATTCTTCATCTCCTAACACACTGATATATGCTTTACAGGTCTTTAAATCCGGTGCCACTTCAACCGCTACAACACTTGTCATAGGATTGATACGCGGGTCCTTAATTTCCCCACGAATAATATTAGAAAGTTCTCGTAATACTTCGCCATTAATACGGGTATTTTTAATACTGTTCTTTCTCATAAATTCTCCTTGTTTAGCGCGGTACTTCTACCATAGTATATGCTTCTACGATATCAAACTCTGCAATGTCATTAAAGCCTTCGAATACAAGACCACATTCATAACCTGTTCTAACTTCTTTAACGTCATCTTTAAATCTCTTAAGAGATGCTAAATTACCTTCGAATATCTGCTCACCTTCACGAGTAATACGGACTTTACAGCCTCTCTGGAATACGCCATCTAATACATATGAACCTGCAATGTTACCTACACCGGACGCTTTGAATATCTGACGAACTTCTGCATGACCGATTACTTTTTCTTCATATATAGGATCTAACATACCCTTCATAGCTGCTTCTACATCTTCGATTGCCTGATAAATGACTCTGTATAATCTTACGTCTACCCCTTCTTTTTCTGCTGAAACTTTTGCAGTCGGGTCCGGACGAACATTAAATCCGATAATAATTGCGTTAGAAGCAGATGCTAATGTGATATCAGACTCGTTAATTGCACCTACGCCTCCATGAATCACTTTTACAACAACTTCCTCATTAGACAACTTCACAAGACTCTGTTTTACTGCTTCTACAGAACCCTGTACGTCCGCTTTTACAATAATATTTAATTCTTTTACATTACCTGACTGAATCTGTGAGAACAAGTCATCTAATGACATTCTTGCTTTTGTCTCTTCAATCAAACGGTTCTTATTCTCTGAAATATATGTCTCAGCAAAAGCGCGAGCGTCTTTTTCTGTCTCAGTTGAAACGAATGTTTCGCCTGCTTCCGGAACAGCCGATAAACCAAGAATCTCTACCGGCATAGATGGTCCTGCTTCTTTTACTCTACGTCCCTGATCATCAATCATTGCACGTACTTTACCATAACAGCTTCCACATGCGATTGGCTGACCAACTTTTAAAGTACCTTTCTGAACTAATACAGTTGCAACAGCACCGCGTCCTTTATCAAGCTGTGCTTCGATTACAAGACCTCTTGCCTTACGGTTCGGATTTGCCTTTAACTCCAACACATCAGCTGTTAACAATACCATTTCTAAAAGGTTGTCAATACCCTCACCTGTCTTAGCAGATACCGGACAGAATACTGTGCTTCCGCCCCAATCTTCCGGGATTAACTGATGTTCTGACAACTCCTGTTTTACACGGTCAATATTCGCACTTGGCTTATCAATCTTGTTGATTGCAACGATAAGTTCTACACCGGCTGCTTTTGCATGATTGATTGCTTCTACTGTCTGAGGCATTACACCATCATCTGCAGCTACTACCAGAATCGCAATATCTGTCGAGTTTGCACCACGCATACGCATTGCTGTGAAAGCTTCATGACCCGGTGTATCCAAGAATGTAATATTCTGGTTATTAATTGATACCACCGAAGCACCAATGTGCTGCGTAATACCACCTGCTTCACGGTCAGTTACACGGGTAGAACGGATTGCATCCAAGAGGGATGTTTTACCATGGTCAACGTGACCCATTACACCTGTCT
>CAYMTX010000167.1:0-3723 GCA_964393475.1 uncultured Roseburia sp.
AGACTACCGCCTCGCTGGTAACAGAGAGGGCATATGTAAACCCCATCCGAAGCAAGACCGAACAAAGGCGCTGAAGTGGCCCGCTAGTCTTAGGTAGGTCGCTTGATATAACTGGTGACAGTTATACTGGATAGATGATTATCGCGGAAGGATTTCCTTCCGAACAGAACCCGGCTTATAGGCCTGCTTGTTTTCCTTATAGGGAGATTTTATGTCGATAGAGGAAATTTTACAATTAGCAAAAGAAATAGATGCATCGGATATTCACATGGCTCCGGGCAGTCCGGTACTGTTTCGTGTTAACGGATGTCTTGTTCCGCAGAAGGACGAGATGATGAAACCTACAGATGTGAATGAAGCGATGAAAGCAATTATGACCAAAGAGCAGTTGGGGGAATTAGAACGTAAGGGTGAAATTGATTTCGTGTTTTCAGTAGCAGGATTTTCACGTGTACGTGTGAATGTATTCCGTCAGCGAGGAACGTATGCTGCGTCTTTGCGTATTTTGTCTTATGAGGTGCCATTGCCGGATTCTCTTGGTATTCCGGCCTCTTTTGTGGAATTGACCAATCGTAAACGTGGCTTGATTTTGGTGACCGGTACAGCCGGTAGTGGTAAGTCTACTACTTTGGCGAGTTTGATTGAAGTTATTGCGGAGCGTGATTATAAAAATATTATTACAATCGAGGATTCGATTGAATATCTGCATTCTCACAAGAAATCGATTGTAAGTCAGCGTGAAATCGGTGTTGATACCGATAATTATGCAAATGGTATCCGTGCGGCGTTGCGTCAGGACCCGGATGTTATCATGGTGGGAGAAATTCATGATACAGATACGATTTCTATGGCTTTGGCAGCTGCAGAAACCGGACATTTGGTATTTTCTACCTTACATACAAGTAATACAGTAGATGCTTTGGCTAGGATTATTGATGTATTTCCACCACATCAGCAACAGCAGATTCGTGTTCAGTTAGCATCTGTATTGTGTGGCGTAATTGCACAGCAATTATTACCACGTTCGGATATCCATGGACGTATTGCAGCGTATGAAGTGCTGGTTGTGACTCCGGAAGTACGCAATCTGATTCGTGATAATAAGAATCATCATCTTGCAAGTTTCATTGCCAAGAACAGAAAAGCGGGTATGCAGACTATGGATGATGCGATTTTGGATGCTTATATGAGCAGCCGGATTGACATGGAAACTGCGATTTCTTATGCGTATGACCCTGAACGTATGGAGCAAAAAGTGCGTATTTTCTAATTATTACCAAAATCTAAAATGTTTCTTAAAAGATAATAGAACCATTGACTGTGGTTTTTGAAGGAAGTAATATAAAGCGGTATCAATTAATCGGTACCGCTTTTTGATTTACAAGAAAGGGTTTTAAATGAAGGTATGAAACAGAAATTTCAATCAATGATGTATCGCATGAATAGTAAAATGCAACAGTTTATGGTAGGTAGAAATGGTGTGGACCAGCTGGGAAAATTTATTTCGACGCTGACACTGGTGATTCTTATCTTGTCACTGTTTACAGGTTGGCCTCTTTTTTACTGGGGCGGTCTGTTGTTAATTATTTATAGTTATTTTCGTATGTTTTCCCGTAATATACCGAAACGTTATGCAGAAAATCAGAAATTTTTAACATTTCGATATAAAGCAGTCGCTAAATGGAATTTGATGAAAAAACATGGTGCAGAAAGTAAGACACACAGATTTTTCAAATGTCCGAATTGTAAACAGAAAGTGCGTGTGCCGAAGGGAAGAGGTAAAATTTGTATTACCTGTCCGAAGTGTAAGACAGAGTTTGTGAAGAAGAGTTAGATTTTAAGGAGAAGGGCCGATGTTTGGATATATCAATATTAACGGTTCCGTATTATCAGAGGAGAATAAAAAAGCATATCAGTCTTACTATTGTGGTTTGTGCAGGCAGTTAAAAGCTGATTGTGGCACGAAAGGGCAGATGATGCTCAGCTATGACCTGACATTTTTAATTGTACTACTGACTGGCTTATATGAGTTGGAGAACAAGGAGTCAGAGTTTACTTGTCCGCTGCATCCGACCAAACATCGTACTGCGTATATCAATGAGGCTACGGAGTATGCGTCAGATATGAATTTGATTTTGGCATATCATAATATGGTCGACGATTGGAAGGATGAGCATTCTTATGCGAAAAAAGCGCTTGTGAAAATTCTGGACAAGGATTATGCTCGTATCAGAGAAAAATATCCGCGTCAGGTTAGTGCTTTAGAGAGTTACATGCGTAAGACGGAAGAAGTAGAGAAACGTGGTGAGCAGAATCTGGATGTGGTCAGTGGTTTGTCAGGTGAAATGCTGGGTGAGGTTTTTTGCTGGAAAGATGATGTCTGGAAGGACGAATTAAAGACACTTGGTTTTTACATGGGTAAGTTTATTTATCTGATGGATGCTTACGAAGATTTGGAAAAAGATAAGAAAAAAAATGCATATAATCCATTGCGTTATATGGAAAAAGGCGATGAGCAGGAATTTGAGACTTTGTGTAAATTGCTTTTAACGAGTATGATATCGGAGTGTGCCAAATCTTTTGAACGTCTGCCGATTCTAATGCATGCAGAGATTTTGCGAAATGTATTGTATTCAGGTGTTTGGACAAAATACGAATACCTACAGTTGAAAAAGAAAAAAATAGAAGAGAAGAAGAAAAAATGAGAAATCCATATCAGGTGCTCGGCGTATCACCAAGTGCCTCAGATGATGAAATTAAAAAAGCATATAGAACACTCAGCCGTAAGTATCATCCGGATGCTAACGTGAACAATCCGAATAAAGCTGAGGCAGAGGAAAGATTTAAGGAAGTGCAGCAGGCATATGACCAGATTATGAAAGAAAAGCAGTCTGGTGGAAGCTATGGCGGCGGTTATAATTATGGTTATGGTGGAACCGGTTATCACTACAGTTATAACAATGCAGGATACGGTTCCGGCAGTAATACGGAATCTACGCAGATGCGTGCAGCTGCAAACTATATTTCAAACGGCTATTATAAGGAAGCGATTAATGTACTGAATAATATGTCAGCATCTGAACGTACCGCGCGCTGGTACTATTATAGTGCAGTGGCAAATCAGGGCATGGGTAATAATATCATGGCGAAACAGTATGCTGAGCAGGCTGTTCAGATGGAACCGAGCAACTTTCAATATCGCCAGTTTTTACAGCATTTGGAGTATGGAGGCACCTGGTATACGAATATGGGAAGCGGTTACGAACGTCCGTATTCAAGCGCAGGCAGCTGGTGCCTTAGTATGATTTTGCTCAATATGTTCTGCAATTGCTGCTGTTGTAGACCGTGCTGAGAATCTGGCAGAACCGTAAAAACAGATGATTTACTGAAAATGTATACTGACAGTTGTGAATTATGATATTCCTTATGGAACCAGATTTTAAGTTATGCTATCAAAAAGCTTGAAATGCTACTTTATCGTCTGACAGAAACGCGATTCTTTATGTCCGCTCAAGGTTGGACAAAGTTTTTGTTTCTGGTGGTATTGCACGAACTGCTTTTAGTGGCTTGCGTAGTGTTACTTACAGACATGTGCTGATAAAACATAATCTGCAGCGTCAATCTGTTTGAAAAAATCCCGGACACATAGTTATCAAAAATATTATTGCTAGCTAAATGTCCGGGATTTTTGAGTTTTGACGCGCAGATTTAATCATGACTTTA
>CAYMTX010000168.1:0-3562 GCA_964393475.1 uncultured Roseburia sp.
CAGGGAAGAAAACAGGTTGGTGGACAAAGTACACATATTCCATTAAAAGTTAATACCGCAGGTGTTATCCCTGTTATCTTCGCACAGTCTTTATTACAGACACCGGTTATTATCGCAGGCCTCCTTGGAAAAGGAAATGGTACCGGTATCGGAAGCCAGATTTTAAAAGGTATGAATCAGCAGTATTGGTGTGACCCGGATCAGCCGATTTATAGTATCGGTTTGATTGTATACATCGTACTTTTGGTTGTATTTGCTTACTTCTATACTTCAATCACATTTAATCCAAATGAAATTGCAAATAATATGAAAAAAGCAGGTGGTTTTATTCCAGGTATCAGACCAGGTAAGCCAACGAGTGATTATCTGAATAAGATATTGAACTACATTGTCTTTATAGGTGCTATCGGATTAATGATTATTGCTGTAGCTCCAATCTTCTTCAATGGTGTATTTAATGCAAATGTTTCCTTCGCCGGAACATCCATCATCATCGTTGTTGGTGTAATCATTGAAACATTAAAACAGATTGAGTCACAGATGTTAGTTCGTTACTATAAAGGATTTTTGAATGACTAAAACGAATAGCGCCAAGTATTTTGCTTGGCGCTTTTTTCAAATGTTAGTCAAAAAGGAGAATAAAAATATGAAAATTATTATGTTAGGAGCTCCTGGAGCTGGCAAAGGAACACAGGCTAAGCAGATTGCAGACAAATATAGCATTCCACATATCTCAACCGGAGATATTTTCCGTGCAAATATTAAAAACGGAACAGAGTTAGGTAAAAAAGCAAAACAGTTTATGGATCAGGGGTTATTAGTTCCGGACGAATTAACTTGTGATTTAGTTATGGATAGAATACAGCAGGATGACTGCGTAAACGGCTTTGTATTAGATGGTTTTCCAAGAACTATCCCGCAGGCAGAGGCACTTGACGCAGCACTTGATAAAATAGATCAGAAAATGGACTACGCAATTGATGTGGATGTCCCGGATGAAAGTATTGTAAACCGTATGAGTGGCAGACGTGCCTGCTTAAGTTGCGGTGCAACATATCATATCGTATCAATTCCGACTAAAGTGGAAGGAATCTGTGACAGATGTGGAAGTGAAGTGGTATTAAGAGATGATGATAAACCGGAAACAGTTCAGAGAAGACTTTCTATTTATCATGAACAGACGCAACCACTTATTGATTACTACAAAAATCAGGGTATTTTAAAGAGTGTAGACGGTACTCAGCCAATGGATAAAGTGTTTACTGATATCGTCGCAATTTTGGAGAAGTAAGATATGGCTGTAACAATCAAATCTGCACGTGAACTTGAATTAATGCGTGAGGCAGGAAAGATTTTGGCAAAAGTACATACAGGACTGGAAAAAGAATTAAAACCGGGAATGACTACTTTAGAGGTTGACAGACTGGGTGAGGAAATGATTCGTAGTTTTGGATGTATTCCTTCTTTTAAAAATTATAATGGATATCCGGCTTCTGTGTGTGTATCAATTAATGAAGAAGTTGTGCATGGAATTCCTTCTAAGAAAAGAATTATTCAGGAAGGCGATATCGTAAGCTTAGACATTGGAGTAATCCATAAAGGATATCACTCCGATGCAGCCAGAACTCATGCAGTCGGAGAGGTTCCGGAGGTTGTAAGATTATTAATTGAAAGAACCAGACAAAGCTTTTTCGAAGGGATGAAATATGCGGTTGCAGGACATCACCTACACGAGATTTCCGGTGCAATCGGTGATTATGCTGAAAGCTTTGGGTATGGTGTTGTGGAAGATTTATGTGGTCATGGGATTGGAACTCACTTGCATGAGGATCCGGAGATTCCAAACTTCAGACAATTCCGCAGAGCATCAAACTTCGTCCGGGCATGACATTGGCAATTGAGCCGATGATTAACATGGGAACTGCAGATGTTCTTTGGATGGATGATGACTGGACAGTAGTGGCAGCAGATATGAGCTTGTCAGCACACTACGAAAATGCTATCGTCATCACAGAGGGAAAACCGGAAATCCTTACACTGACAGATGCAGAAATTGAAGCCGGTATTTGGAAATAGGAGATTTGTATGGAATTTGCAAAATCATTGTCAGGACATGACAAAAACCAGTATTATTTTGTTCTTGCGAAAGAAGCGGATTTCCTCATGTTAGTAAATGGAGCAAACCGGTCTTTAGAAAAGCCAAAGAAGAAAAACGAAAAACATGTACAGATTATAAAAAAGCTCCCGATGGCAATTGAAGAGATTATGACTGTGGAGCAAAGTAATCTTACGATAAAAAAAGCAATTAAAGAATATGAAAAATTAGTAAATCATAATCAGGAGGTTAACTAGATGTCAAAGGCAGATGTTATCGAAGTTGAAGGCGTGGTAGTAGAGAAATTACCAAATGCATTCTTCAAAGTAGAATTAGAGAATGGTCATCAGATTTTAGCAACAATCAGCGGAAAATTACGTATGAACTTTATTCGTATTTTACCTGGTGATAAAGTTACAATTGAAATGTCACCATACGATTTAACAAAAGGCAGAATTATCTGGAGAGATAAATAAGCAAAATCGAAGTTTGGGAAGAAATTCCATATTAATAAAAAACTTAAAAAACATTTAAAAATAATATTGACTTCTTCAGCATAACTATGCTAAAATGCTATTCGGACACTTTTGGATAGTCCCTTTTTGCATGTAGAAAAATATGTGGGAAGAGGCCTTGATAGGAAAGGAGGATTTGCTGTGAAGGTAAGATCATCAGTTAAACCTATTTGCGAAAAATGCAAAGTCATTAAAAGAAAAGGAAGCATCAGAATTATCTGTGAAAATCCTAAGCACAAACAGAGACAGGGTTAATTAGAATCCTTGTTTTGTTTGGAATTGTAGAAATATCCTTAGATATTTCTGAGATACAATAGAGAAAGTTCTATTGTTGTCAACTGAAAACAGCCTTGGCTGTTAAATGATTATGTGCGGCTGCAGTAGGACATTTATGTTCGTACTGTTATCATAATAAACAGCAAGGGATAGCTGGGCGTGGTGTTTACATACCGAGAACACCAGGCGAAAAATCCAAAATCGGAGAAACGCGGAAAACACACATTTCAGGCCGGGGCACCGGAGCTGTTTTACTTACTTTTTCCTTGTGAAAGTCACCTTATGCAAGTGACTTGCGAAGCCTTATAAAGGCGTTTTGAATCAGAAAAATGGCAGATGCAAAAGATAAGTTGCATCGAATGAAATTAATGGAGGTTAACAGACACATGGCTCGTATCGCAGGTGTAGATTTACCAAGAGAAAAACGTGTTGAGATCGGTTTAACTTATATCTACGGAATTGGTAGAACAAGTTCTAATCGTATCCTTGCTGAAGCAAAAGTAGACCCAAGTACTCGTTGTAGAGATTTAACAGACGACGAAGTTAAGAGAATCAGCGAAGTTATCGATGAGACTCAGATGGTAGAAGGTGATTTAAGAAGAGAAATCGCCATGAATATTAAGAGACTTCAGGAAATCGGATGCTATCGTGGAATCCGTCATAGAAAAGGACTTCC
>CAYMTX010000169.1:0-3468 GCA_964393475.1 uncultured Roseburia sp.
TCATTTGGCACCTCCTGATATTTCCTTATTACAAAATACATAACTGTTCCAATCGACTCTTTGCTGGTGGCCCAAATTTTACCACCATGGTCTTCTATAATTTTCTTTACAATTGATAATCCGATACCGCTGCCGCCCGTTGCTGAATTACGTGAAGCATCCGTGCGATAAAAACGGTCAAAAATGTAAGGTAAGTCTCTGGCCGCAATTCCACGTCCGTTGTCTTCGATTTCGACCTGAATGAAATCCCCTACATCTTTAATTCTTATATTAATAAGCCCTTTCTGTTTATCAAAATATTTACAGGAATTTCCCACAATATTATTAATAACCCGTCGCAATTGTTCCGGATCAGCAATAATCATCGTCTCTTCATCCGTATAATTAAAGTAAGCCAGTCCAACGTTTTTTGTCTCCAAGTCCAGACCGATTTCCTCAATACAATCATTAAAATAATCTGAAACATTTATTTTTGCAAAATTATACGGGATACGATTTGTGTCAATTTTGGAGTAAAGCGTAAGCTCATTGATTAACGTATCCATTTCAATGGCTTTATTGTAAATAGTTCTCAGATATTTTTCTCTTTTTTCCGGAGAATCTGCCACCCCATCCAAAATACCTTCTGCGTAGCCTTTTACTGCGGTAATCGGCGTCTTTAGGTCGTGGGCAATATTGCTGATGAGTGTTTTGCTCTCCTGTTCTGCACGCATTTTTTCTTCCGTGCTCTCCTTCAACCGTTGACGCATTTCCTCGAAATCTTTACACAATTCTCCGATTTCATCACTGCCCTCTGCTTCTATCGTAAAATCCAGATTTCCTTCTTTAATATTCTGTGCCGCTACCTGTAATTTCTTAATAGGTTTCATCAAACTGGTATGTATCCACACACTCAACATACCGGCAGTAAACAACAGAATGATAATAATGGACACAACCGCATCTACCGCCAAATCTTTTATCTCCGGAACGACTTCTTCCATACGGGTAACGATAAATGCGCTTCCCTCCTCAGCATCCCCGAAACGGAAGTCAATCTGCTTCACCAGCACCTGTTCACCTACATCCATGTAAGTTCCTGCATTGACATTATCATCCGCACTTCCGTAATCCGGCAACTGCATCAACAACGTAGTAGACGCATTTTTACCAATATAGCTGAGTTCATTGCCTTTTCTCACAATTAAGTAAGATGCCTTTCCTTCCAGACGAGTATTCATCTGTTCCAAGAAGGATTCCTCCGCAAACTTCTGCGGCTCTGTCTGGGACACCGTCTTTAGTTCCTTATAGATATCTTTCGTAAAGCGATTTAATAACTGTACTGAATTGGAAAGATAACCATAATCCTCATCCTTCACATCATAAGTCTGCTCTATTACCTTAATCTGAATTTTCTGGAAACTAAATAAAACTCCGGTTGCCAGCTCCAGTGGCACAAAAAGAATAATACAAAATGAAATAATAATTTTATTACGAAACTTCATAGCCATTCCTCATATCAAAACCAAGAATCCGTTCTACTGATTCTCCGCTCCCGAGCGGTATCTCTCTGCGATTAATTTCTTCTCTGCAAGGTATGCATCCTTACGGAACATTTTTGATTCATAGGAAAGCATACTCTTTCTCAGTTTAGACAAACAATAGCTTTCTTATGAATTAAAATAAGTCGCAGGGTTTATATCCTACGACTTATTATATCATGAAAAATCCAAAAACAAATTTCTTTTATCTAAAACTCTATAAACTTTTCATAAAATCCTGAAATAATTTCCGTTTCTGTTTATGCCAAATATTTCTTCAAAACTTCCACTTTATCCATTGCTTCCCACGGAAGATTGATATCTGTACGTCCAAAGTGTCCGTATGCCGCTGTTGGACGATAAATCGGTCTTCTTAAGTCAAGCATCTTGATAATACCTGCCGGACGAAGGTCAAAGTTCTCACGAACGATTTCTACCAGCTTATCATCTGCAATCTTACCGGTTCCAAATGTATCAATCATTACTGATGTTGGCTGTGCAACACCGATTGCATAAGACAACTGAATTTCACACTTGTCTGCCAATCCTGCCGCAACGATATTCTTTGCAACGTAACGTGCCGCATATGCTGCCGAACGGTCTACCTTTGTACAATCTTTTCCGGAAAAAGCACCGCCGCCGTGACGTGCATATCCGCCATAAGTATCTACGATAATCTTTCTACCTGTAAGACCTGCATCACCATGTGGTCCGCCGATTACAAAACGACCTGTTGGATTGATGAAAAATTTTGTATCTGCATCGATTAATTCAGCCGGAAGAACCGGATCAAATACATACTTTTTGATATCTGCATGTATCTGTTCCTGTGTCACATCTTCATCATGCTGTGTAGATAATACAACCGCTTCTAATCTTTTTGGAATACCTGCTTCGTCGTATTCTACAGAAACCTGTGTTTTTCCGTCCGGTCTAAGATATGTTAATGTACCATCCTTACGGACTTTTGTAAGCTGTAATGCAAGCTTATGTGCAAGCGAAATTGGATACGGCATTAATTCCGGCGTCTCGTTTGACGCATAACCGAACATCATTCCCTGATCTCCGGCACCTGTATCTAATTCATCTGTAATCTTACCTTCTTTTGCTTCCAATGCTTTATCTACACCCATAGCAATATCTGCCGACTGCTGGTCCAATGCAACCATAACTGCACATGTATTGCCGTCAAAACCTGTCTTAGCATCGTTATAACCGATTTCGTTAACAGTCTTTCTCACAATCCCCGGTACATCCAACTGTGCTTTTGTTGTAATCTCCCCTGTTACTAATACAAACCCTGTACATGCTGCTGTCTCACAAGCCACACGGCTCATCGGGTCCTGTTCCAAACAAGCATCCAAAATAGCGTCTGAAATAGCATCACACACTTTGTCCGGATGGCCTTCTGTTACTGATTCTGAAGTAAATAATAATTTTTCCATATTTCTGTTCCTTTCTTTCGTTTCCTTTTCTATTTCCATTTTCCGCTTTAAAGAATGTGCCTTAACACATTATCGCGGAACGTTTTTAATCCATAAGAACACACGCACTTTCAATAAACAAGTTCTTTCCTATGAATAAAAAAATCCGCTTGTGAACACACAAGCGGACATGATAGTATCGTCGATTATCAAACCCTCTTATTGTTCAAGCTCTCTTGCTCGCTCAGGTTGGCACCTTCCATCTAACCGGGGTTGCCGTGACTTCATCGATCCTTTGTATCTCCATCACTCTGAATAAGAAAATTTACACAATATTGAATTTTCAAATCTTTCATACATAACATACACTCATATCCCATGACTGTCAAGCGCTTTTGGCAAAAGTGATGTTTTTTTCTCAAAACATCTCCCCACCTTATTTTCAGCGACTTTCCAGACCATTTCATTATTGACTTTAATTTTCTATCTTATTATACTGTTTTTATACATGATTAGGTATGTAC
>CAYMTX010000170.1:0-3345 GCA_964393475.1 uncultured Roseburia sp.
CATGTGACCCCGGCATTCCTTTTGCGTGGAACCACCAGTCATTTCCGGTAGCAACTTTGAAAGTGAGTTCATCATTTTGGTAATTATTCTTACCGACAAAAATATCATAACCATCAGAAGAGCGGTAGTGAAAAGGCTTGCTTTTGATTTTTGCTTTTTTATCGTTTTTTTTACGTTTAATATAGCCAAATTCAATTAATTCTTCTTTAATCTGGACTAAATCATCCTCTGTCTGTGCGATATCCATAGAAGCTGAAATGCTTTCCAAATGAGCAATTTCTGCCATTGTCTCGTCAATCAGAGTAGTAAGTGCTTCAAAGGTACGTTTTTGCTTATTATATTTTTCAAAATATTTTTTTGCATTGTCCATAGGCGTTAACTGGTCATCTAATGGAATGGTAATCATTTCATTAGTGTAATAGTTAAGTGCCTCTAATGTTTTAGCGCCTTCTTCCAGTCCATGACCATAGGTATGGATTAATTCACCATAAACCTTATATTTTTCCCGCTTTTCAGTATCTTTTAGCTGCTTTAACTGTAATTGGTATTTCTTGCGGTTGCGTTCTAATGCAGTGCCGACAATTTTACGTAAATCTACAGATTTCTGCCGGATACGGGTAAATTGATTTTTGTTCGCATAATATTGCTCTAAAACATCCGAAATTGATGTAAATATCTGTGTGTTATAATCTTTGAACTGGCTTAATACGAAACATGAAAATTCTACCGGTTCCTTGCCGTTGTAAACAATATTAGGCTGGTAAACGGCATTTTTTACATCTTCTATCATCCAGGTAAAATGGTTAAACAAATGTTTTTTGCCATCTTCATTCAAAGAATCAGTAGGCATATCCCCATCAATCGAGGCACGATGGCATAATTCAGATGCCAAAAGCGGACTGAAGCCTGTTAAAGAAGAGTAAATCGCCTTGGTGATAGAAAGTGGTTTTGTCATGACGATATCTATAAAGAAATCTTCCGTTATTTCAAGTGGATTTCTTTTTTCATCCTGTGTGGCAGGTATGACGTATTCTCTGCCCGGTAAAACTTCACGAACAGAACTCATCATAGCAGAAACCCGTTTAATACTGTCAATAATCATGCCGTCTTTGTTACAGAAGATAATGTTACTGTGTTTGCCCATAAGTTCCACAATTAGTGTTTTCGTACATAAATCGCCTAATTCATCTAAATGTTCTACTTCGAAATGAATGATTCGTTCCATCTGCGGCTGGTAAATGCGTGTAATGCGTCCGTTTGCAATGTGCTTGCGGAGCAACATACAGAAATTCGGTGCCGTAAGTGGGCTTGGTTTGTTTTGTTTGGTTAAATATACAAATGGGAGAGATGCACTGGCGGACATTGCCAGGCGGAATTGTCCCTGATTGCTTTTGATTGTAAAAAGTAATTCATCAGATTCCGGTTGCGCAATTTTGCTGATGCGTCCGTTTAAAAGCTTGTCGTTCAGTTCATGCACAAGGTTTGAAATCACAAATCCATCTAATGCCATAATCATTATGCCTTTCTATCATTATGTTTATGCTTTCCAAAACGGTAGCATACTTTTCATATTCTATCACAAAAGTCCTATTTACAAAAGCAAAAATAACGTTTAAATTAGAAAGTATGAAAGTGTTAAGAAAAAGGAGAACGAATTTATGGCAAGTGAACTTTTGAAACGTGAAGAAGTCCGGGTAGAAGATACTTGGAATGTCGCAGATATGTATGCAACCAAAGCTGATTGGGAAGCGGATTTGGCAAAAGCGGAAAGCTTAATAGCTGAGATTGAAGCATTAGAGGGAAAATGCACTGCTTCGGCGCAAAATTTATTAACAGTATTAAGTAAGCAGGCAGAGACCTCACAGATTCTTGCTTTGGCTTATAATTATGCACAACGTTTATTCGACCAGGATCAGAAAAATGCTGCGCATCAGGCAATGACTGCAAAAATGGGAGCATTATATGCTAATTTTGCAGCAAAGTCTGCATTCATTGACCCTGAAATATTAGAAACACCGGATGAGGTATTGGAAGGTTATTTTTCGGAATTGCCTGAACTGGAACTTTATCGTAAGTTCATCGCTGAGATTAATCGTTTGAAACCGCATCGTTTATCTGCTGAAATGGAAAAACTGATAGCATTGACATCAGAAATGAGCGATACAGCAGCAGATACCTATTCTATTTTTAATAATGCAGACCTTACTTTCCCGGAAATTGAGGACGAAAATGGGGAAAAAGTTCGTATCACACAAGGCAGGTTTGTATCTTTACAGGAATCAGCAGACCGTCGTGTCCGTAAAGATGATTTTGAACAGTTTTATGGTACATATGAGAAGTTCTTAAATACAATCGCAAGTCTTTACAATGGACATGTAAAACAACAAATTTTCCATGCAAAAGCAAGAAAATATGAATCTACTTTAGAAGCAGCGGTAGACGGTAATAATGTGTCATCAAGTGTTTATAAAAATCTTGTTGATACAATTAATAAGAACCTTGACAAAATGCATCATTATGTCAAATTAAGAAAAAAATGTCTTGGCGTGGATGAATTACACATGTATGACATTTATACACCGATGATTCCCGATATGGCAAAACATATTCCGTTTGATGAAGCGAAAGAAACTGTTTTAAAGGCTTTAGCACCATTAGGGGAAGATTATGTAGCCAAAGTAAAAGAAGGCTTTGAAAATCGCTGGATTGATATTTATGAAAATCAAGGCAAACGCAGTGGCGCATATTCTGCAGGTGCATATGGCGTACACCCATATGTCTTGTTAAACTATAACGGAACTTTGGACAATATGTTTACACTGGCTCATGAAATGGGACATGCAATGCATTCTTATTATTCAAATGAAGCACAGCCATTCATTTATTCCCATTACAAGATTTTTGTGGCAGAAGTAGCTTCTACCTGTAATGAAATTCTCTTAATGGAATATCTGTTAAAGAATACAACAGATAAAAAAGAACGTGCTTATTTGTTAAATCACTATTTAGACAGCTTCAAAGGAACGGTATTCCGTCAGACGCAGTTTGCGGAATTTGAAATGCGAACCAATGCGATGGTAGAAGCAGGTGAAAGTTTAAATGCAGAGAATCTGAATGCTCTGTATTTAGAACTGAATCAGAAATATTACGGACCGGATATGATTTCTGATAAAGAAATTTCTTATGAATGGGCAAGAATTCCTCATTTTTATTACAATTTTTATGTGTATCAGTATGCAACCGGTTTTACTTCTGCAGTTGCCATTGCACGCAGTATTTTAAAAGAAGGTGCACCAGCAGTAGAACGATATAAGAAGTTTTTATCCGGTGGCTGCTCCGATGCAC
>CAYMTX010000171.1:0-3316 GCA_964393475.1 uncultured Roseburia sp.
TTTCTTAGCCTCTGATTTCTTTTACTAATGCAACTGCTTCAGCTGTCATTTCTTTAATCTTATCAAATTCTCCGGCTTCTACTAAATCGCCTTTTACCATCCAGCTACCGCCACATGCAACAATTTTCTTGAAGCTTAAGTAATCTTTTAAGTTCTTAGCACTGATTCCGCCTGTAGGCATGAATTTTGTGTTAGTATATGGTGCTGCTAATGCTTTGATTGTATTGATACCGCCAAACTGTTCAGCCGGGAAGAATTTCACTACTTCTAAGCCACGTTTTACAGCCTGTGCAACTTCTGAAGGTGTGATACAACCCGGTAATACTAAAATGTCTTTTGATAAACAGTAATCAACAATTTCCGGATCGAATCCCGGGCTTACGATAAATTTAGCTCCTGCTGCAACTGCACGGTCAACCTGATCAATTGTTAAAACAGTACCTGCACCAATCAGCATCTCCGGATACTCTGTAGCCATAATGCGGATAGATTCCTCTGCTGCAGCTGTACGGAATGTTACCTCTGCACACGGAAGACCTCCCTCACATAATGCTTTTGCAAGTGGAGCTGCATCTTTTGCATCATTTAAAACAACAACAGGTACAACACCTAAATCAGATACTTTCTGTAATAAATCGTTCATTGGAAAAACTCCTTTCTACGTAAATGTCTTTTCTTCGTCTTTATTATACACGCACAAATAGATTTAATCTACTATTTTTTTAATTATATCGCAATCCAAATCCGGCACGGTAATAATTACCATCTTCATCATAATAAGCGTAACTGCCGCCTTTTACCTTTGCAAGAATTTCAGGGTCAATATACCGGTCTTTATCGTAGCCCGGTACATCGTTCGGTGATGCACAGACCTCACGCATCACACCATCAATTTCTTTTTCGGTAATGGCAATAACATCCATAGAAGAAACCATGGTAAGGCTCATTTTACCTGTTGGATTATAATCACCCGATAATACATCTAACTGTGCATTTAATGCATTCGTCATCGCAACCGGACTCACTGTATACTGGAAAGTCAGACCATCTGTATATGGCTCCAGCTTATCTAACAACCATGGATTACATACGACACATGTTGCGATAACTTTACCGCCGTTCGCATGTATAATTTCAGAGATTTCTTTGATTTTATCTACATCCTTTAAGGTCGTAATTGCAACCTTTTCACCGGTCTTCTTCTGGCTCTTATTTGCTTCGCGTGCATCAAACAAACCTTCATCTACCATTTCAATCACCGGCATTGCATACTGATAGAACACCATACCATTACTTCTCGGCCATACATGTAAGTATGCATAATCCGCTTCTTCCGGTGTATCTACTACAATAAAACCTTTTGCTTCAAAAAGTCCTGCAAGCTGTTTATCTAAAGCATTATCACCGCCTGCCACACCTGCGCCCATTGACTGTGCAAGTGCCGCACCCGGATCCACTCCTTCAAAACAGCGGATATATACTTTTTTCCCTTTTTCCATCGGAAGTACATTCCCATGGTTCTTCGCCAATACAACTTCTTTCTGATTTGCGACATAAGCTGCTTTCTTCGCGTTTTCAAAGTTTTCTTCACGTACCTTGTCTGCATAATCCGGATCAAGATATGGATTATCGACACGTCCCACCTGAAACAGACTTAACAGACGATTATAGTTTGCACGGTCTAAATCTTCTTTCGGCAGATAGCCTTCTTCTACTGCTTTTACAATATTTTCAGAATCAGAGTTACCGCCGATAACGTCTGTACCTGCTGAAATAGCTTTTGCATAACGCTGCGGAACGGTCAAATCCTCTACACCATAAATTTGCACAGATGTAATACCGGAATCCGAGTTCACATAACCGTTAAATCCCATTACATCTCGTGCCAAATCTGTAATCAGCTCTTTACTGTAAGTTGAACCTACTTCTTCCGTGGAAGTCAGTTTGCCTCTGTAATACTGCGGTTTACTGCGTCCGTCCGTAGCCACGCGTGAATAATCCGGCATAATTGCAGATGCTTTCATATCAAATGCAGCCTGGAATGGAGGAAGGTGATATTTCTCCATAGAACCTTCTGTCGGATACAGTCTCCACTGACCGATAGGCATATGCGGTTCAAAACCATTTTCTGCCGGTCCGTCACCCGGAAAATGCTTCACCGTTAAGACAACTGATCCTTCTTTCAAACCATCTTCGCCGTTCTGATAACCACGAACCAATTCCTTTATAATACCGGAAGTAATCTCCGGACACTCACCATAAGTACCACTATTACGCGGCCAGCGTGGATCTGTCGCAATATCTACCTGTGGTCCATACATAATTTCCTGTCCGGCAGCTTTCATCATTTTACGGTCTGTCTCTGCCATATTATAAACAAGGTCAAAATTACCGTCACCCATGACAGCCGCACCGATACCAAGAAAATCCGGATAACCAATATTAATCGGATTCGTATGTAATGAATATGGAATCGCCACACCACCCTGACAAGCTTCGTATTCCAAATACTGCGTACCAAGGTTATGATACATCGCACTGATACCTGCCTCGGCACGCATCTCACCACGATATACACCCGCTGTAATCTTATGCTCCAATACATCGGAATCATCTACTCTCATAGACACACCCGGAAGCGGAGATTTCGGTTCCGGTTCTGATGGATCGAAGCGTTTGAAAATCTTAGACGGAACAATATTGCCATTTTCATCCTTTGCACCTTCACGTGTCATGGAAAGCGGTGTATTCCAAAGCGTATTTAATACCAGACCTGCCTGCTGGTCAAGACGCAGATGCGCCACCATGTCTTTTGCTCTTGTCTCATTATCCAGCCGCCAGTCCTTATATGGATCTAATTTACCGGAATTATCCATATCTTTAAAATACAATCCCTCCTGCACAATAACACCACAGGTCGTCACACCGATTGTCGGACCATTCTCATTCACAAACAAAACCGGTTCGAGATAAAAATCGTTAATCTTATCCCCTTCCTCCAATACATACGGTGCCGGAATGTAGCCATTCTTCATTCCTTTGATTTCTTCCCAATTCAGCTCTCTTTTTTTCATGTAAAACCTCCTGTATCCCTTCTCTTAATACTAAACTCTCCTGCTCTCTTTATATCATAGAACAAAATTCTCCATTCTGCAAGGTTGAAGCTTCAACCCCAATCAAATATCCAGATCCGACATTTTAAGCTTAAAATCCCCTCTTCCGACTTCAAGCATTATATCTGCGTATTTTCACGTTCCAATTTCTTATTGCACAAAAATACGGTTTAACCGCATTTTACGATTAAACCGTATTTTGA
>CAYMTX010000172.1:0-3243 GCA_964393475.1 uncultured Roseburia sp.
CCATTCCACCCAGCATCTTAATGACCTTTTTGATAGGTGCATTTCTCTTAATTATCGGAATGCTTTTTTTCAATGTAGGTGTGGAATTATCTATGACTCCAATCGGTGAACGGGTCGGTTCCATCATAACGAAGTCCAAAAATATTTTTGTAGTGGTTCTCATTTCATTTATTATGGGCTTTGTAATCACCATCTCTGAACCGGACTTACAGGTATTAGCGCAACAGGTTCCATCTATTCCGAATCTCACCTTAATTCTTGCGGTGGCACTCGGTGTAGCAGCATTCCTCGTGATTGCAATTTTACGTATGCTATTTGGTATACCGCTTTCCCACCTATTGCTCGTATTCTATGCTGTCGTTTTCGGTTTAGCATTTTTTGTCCCGGCTGATTTTCTTGCAATCGCATTTGACTCCGGCGGTGTTACAACCGGACCTATGACCGTACCATTTATTATGGCCTTTGGTATTGGTATTTCATCCATTCGAAGCGATAGACATGCCGAAGATGATTCCTTTGGTCTCGTATCCCTTTGTTCCATAGGCCCGATTCTTGCTGTTCTGATTCTTGGAATGATTTTTAATCCAACATCAACAGAGCAGATATCAGAATCAATACCGATTATTGATAATACCGTTGATTTATGGCAATTGTTTTTTGTAGAATTTCCGGTTTACATAGAAGAAATCGCAATCTCACTTTTACCAATTATCATTTTCTACGGAATCTTCCAATTTATTTCGAAAGATGCCAACAATCGTTCCTTAATCAAAATTATAATTGGTTTAGTTTATACTTATATTGGTCTGGTAGTTTTTTTAACCGGTGTAAACGTTGGCTTTATGCCTGCCGGAAATTATCTTGGTCAGACGATTGCAGGTCTTCCTTATGCTTGGATTATTATTCCAATCGGTATGATTATCGGTTACTTTATCGTTCTGGCTGAACCTGCGGTATTCGTTCTTACCAGGCAAGTAGAAGAGATGACTTCCGGTGCTATTTCCGCAAAAGCTATGGGCACCAGCTTATCCGTTGGTGTTTCACTTTCTGTTGGATTAGCAATGATTCGTGTATTAACCGGAATCTCCATTCTCTGGTTTTTAGTTCCGGGATATTTTATTGCATTGGTACTGACCTTCTTTGTTCCAAAAATTTTTACCGCAATTGCATTCGACTCCGGTGGTGTTGCATCCGGTCCTATGACTGCTACCTTCCTTTTGCCGTTTGCAATGGGTGCATGTGAGGCACTCGGTGGAAATATTATAACAGATGCATTCGGTATTGTTGCAATGGTAGCCATGACTCCGCTTATCACCATTCAGATTATGGGATTAATTTTCCGAATCAAAGATAGTAAGCTTCACCGTGAAATGGCTGCTGCTGTTCCTACTGCAAGCTTAGATACCTATGATGATATGGAAATCATTGAATTATAGTACACCTTAACAGAAATGAGGATAATAAGATTATATGGGAAATTTATTTTTAATGACTACAATTACAGACCGTAAGATAGCGGATAAATACTTCAGCCTCTTCCGTGAAAATGGTCTGCATGTAATATTCGGAACCTTAGGCACGGGAACTGCTACCAGCGATATTTTAGATTATTTCGGTCTTGAAAAAAACGAAAAAGCGGTTACCTTTTCCGTTGTCGAAGAAGAAACCTGGATTCAGGTAAAAAAAGAATTAGAACGCAAACTTAAAATAGATGCTCCGGGTGGCGGTATTTCTTTCATTACACCACTCAGTAGTATCGGTGGCAAAAAAACACTTCAATTTCTTATTGAAAAGCAGGATTATCAAAAATCGGAGGAGACAACCTTGAAAGACACAACACACGAATTAATTATTGTTATTGCAGAACAGGGATACACTGGAATGATAATGGACGCTGCCAGAGCAGCCGGTGCCTACGGCGGAACTGTCATTCATGCCAAAGGAACCGGTATGGAACTTGCAGAAAAGTTCATGCACATGCAGCTTGCTGCTGAAAAAGAAATTATTTACATCGTTACAAAAACAGAGTTAAAAAACCCTATCATGCAAGCAATCATGCAGCATGCAGGTGCTGATACAAAGGCAAAAGCCATCGCTTTCTCACTTCCTGTAACTGCAACTGCAGGCTTACGACTCTCTGAAGACTAAGAAAAAGCGAAAAAAGTTGCTGTCAAAAATTCAATTTTGACAGCAACTTTTTTTGTTTATATTTATTACTTATTTGTTGCTTAAATATTCATGGATACCATTTGCCGCTGCTTTACCTGCTCCCATAGCAAGGATAACAGTAGCTGCACCGGTAACAGCATCACCGCCGGCATATACACCCTCTTTGGATGTAGCACCATTTGCTTCGTCTGCTACGATACACTGCCACTTATTAATATCCAATCCTTTTGTAGTAGAAGAAATAAGTGGATTTGGAGAAGTACCAAGTGACATGATAACAACATCTGCTTCCATCTCATATTCACTTCCCGGAACTTCAATTGGTCTTCTTCTGCCTGATGCATCCGGCTCGCCAAGTTCCATTTTAATAATCTTAGCACCTTTTACACATCCGTCATCATCTACTAACAATTCAACCGGATTCTGAAGTAAATCAAAGATGATTCCTTCTTCTTTTGCATGGTGCACTTCTTCTACTCGTGCAGGAAGTTCTTCTTCACTACGACGATATACGATATGTACTTCTGCACCAAGTCTTCTTGCTGTTCTTGCAGCATCCATAGCTACGTTACCGCCACCTACTACGATAACTTTCTTGCCGCCTTTAATTGGTGTATCATAACCTTCTAAGAAAGCTTTCATTAAGTTATTTCTTGTTAAGAATTCATTCGCAGAGAATACACCCATAGCCTGCTCACCCGGGATTCCCATAAACTTAGGTAAACCTGCACCTGAGCCGATAAATACTGCTTCAAATCCTTCTTTTTCCATTAATTCATCAATTGTTACAGACTTACCGATAACTACGTTTGTCTCAATCTTAACACCTAATGATTTCACATTTTCTACTTCGGCAGCTACAACTTTGCTCTTAGGAAGACGGAATTCCGGAATACCATAGATTAATACACCGCCTGCTTCATGCAATGCTTCAAAAATTGTAACATCATAACCCATTTTTGCTAAATCACCTGCACATGTAAGACCTGCAGGACCGGAGCCGATAACTGCTACCTTATGTCCGTTCATCTTCTCTGCTTTCGCAGGTTTGATACCATGCTCTCTTGCCCAGTC
>CAYMTX010000173.1:0-3016 GCA_964393475.1 uncultured Roseburia sp.
CTTTAATCTCGTGGAGCATCTCCTGCATCATATCTGTCAAATCTACTAATTCATGATTATAAATGGCCTGCTCAGCCTCTTCCACTTCCAAACTCGGTTTAAAATTCTTCAGTTCTTCTTCAAAATTTATCATAAATCTTTTTCTCCCTACCTATCAAAATAATCATTCCGAGCCAAACTCCGAATAATAAAAATCACCACTACATTAAAATATTATAATATAGTGGTGAGATAATCAAGTTTTTTTCTTTTAAGTTTTTCTGAAATAATCGCATTTTATGCGATTTTATGACATTAATTTGCCGGTCTGTTACGAATCTTGTTCTCTAAAAGATAGAATTCCACATTAGTCGCTTCATTCTGAATCTTCAACCGCTCAATACCAATATTAATACGAACTCCCGGGTGTACCTTATCTAACACCTTTACAGATGCTCCGACAGAGCGTCCCAGCAGTTCTTCCAAACTGTGGTATTCAGCCTCACTCTCTGCCAATGTCGCTTTATCTCTAATTCGGATACGCAATAATGCCATTCTTCTTGGGTCATTTGCATAGCTAACCTGCTTTTCAGCTTCCAATAACTTAAACTGCTCAATGCCCTTTTCAACCTTCGCAAGTTCATCCTTCATTTCTACAATCTTCTTTGACAACATTGCCATCCGGGTATTCATATCAGGTTCTGCCCCTACATAAATGTAAGTCTTAGTCTCTGCATCATTACCAAGGTTCATAACTTCAATGCCGCTAAGCGCATGAACTTCGCCGCCAATGATACTGGCACGGCGACCGATCAACGTAATTTTCCCCTTGCAGTCAACTTCACAGTTCATCAATACATCTGCCTGAATATTACCGCCTGCTTCAATAGTTGTATTTTCAAAAAACTTTGCAAAAATATTACCTTTTGTCTTAACAGATGATTTATTCCCACCTAGCATACCACGGCGCAAAATAATATCTTTCCCGGCTTTTAAGGTACATGCTTCTACTGTACCATCAACGGTAATTGATCCGGTCGCGTTAATCACAATACCATTTTCCACGTTACCATGAATAACAACATCTCCTCTAAAGTCGATATTTCCGGTAGAGATATTTGCATCTCCGCCAATTTCGTGAACTGACATTATCATGATGCGGTCACCCTGCATCTCAATTTTACCGTCAAACTCAGCTGTATAGGTAAGTCCATCTTCACTTCTAAGAAAGCCTTTACCTTTTAACATCACCTGGTCTTTACCACGTTTTGCTAATACGGTAACGCCACGTACATTCGTACCGTCTGCTCCTTGTACCGGCGGATGGTACACTGCAATTACATCGCCGGCTAACACAGTACAAATACTGTTCACTGACCAATAATCAACAGAACCATCTGCCTTCATTTGCGGTTTACTTTCTTTATTACGATTAAACTTGTATTCATAATAACCATCTACACCATCTATCGCAGGATTACCACTGGCAACCATGACCGGCTGGTTGTAAATTTGCTCATCAATAATTCTTTTCAGAGCAGACTCAATAATGCCATAACAAATTCCATTCTGTTCTAGCAACGACTGCAAATATCCAATTGTATACTCCTCTTCGTTCTCCGGAATCGGAACCTGCAAATAGGCTTCCATCGCACTGTTATTGGTCTGAACGAATGCATTCGGTCTTGTACCTTCCGCCATATATGTCTCCTAATACTTCATAAGTGTTGTCTATATTATTCTAATTATACTAGTACTTTCGTACTTTTTCAAGTATTCTGAGCACACTTATTTATACAAACTACACAAAAAATTGTTATAGCATGGTATTTTTATTTCATCTGTGCAAGACGTTCTTTTACTTGAGCCATCATCTGTTCATAGCTTGCAAGTTTATCTTTTTCTTCCTGCACTTTTTCCGCAGGTGCTTTACTTAAAAATCTTTCATTGGTAAGCATACCCTTAGAACGAGACAATTCCTTCTCTAAACGAGCCTGTTCTTTTAAAAGACGTTCTCTTTCCTTCTCAAAATCTACTAAATCTTCTAATGGAAGATAAAGTGTTGCCGCAGGAATCACTACAGAAACAGCATCCTCACTAATGCCTGCTTTGTCAGCTTGTACTGCGATTTCGCTTGCACCCGCAAGATTTACATATACTTCTTTGTTCGTTTCAAATGTTTCGCGGATTGCAGCATCATCGGATACAATAAAGATTTTCGCTTTTCTTGAAGGCGGAACATCCATTTCTGTACGAAGATTACGAACACCTTTTACCAAATCTTTACAATGAGAGAGTGCATCTTCTTCTGCTTCAAAATTCCATTCCGCTTTGAATTCAGGCCACTGCGCAAGCATGATAGTGTCTGCTTCCGGATGTAATGTACAGAAAATCTCTTCTGTAATAAACGGCATAAATGGATGTAAAAGTTTTAATGCCTCTGTCAATACAGTTTTCAGTGTCCAGAATGCTGCATTCGCAGAAACCGGATCTTCGTCTTTTTTGTAAGTACGAACTTTTGCAATTTCGATGTACCAGTCACAGAATTCATCCCAGATAAAGTCATAAACTTTCTGTACCGCAATACCCATTTCGTATTTATCCATGTTCTCTGTTACGTCTTTCGCAAGGGTATTTACTTTTGATAAAATCCATTTATCAGCCGGACGAAGTTCGTCTAAGGAAGGTGTTGTAATCTCAGCACCGTTTAAATTCATCATAATAAAGCGTGATGCGTTCCAAACTTTGTTAGCAAAGTTACGTGATGCTTCTACACGTTCCCAATAGAAACGCATGTCATTACCCGGTGCATTACCTGTAATAAGAGTAAGACGAAGTGCATCTGCGCCATATTTGTCAATTACTTCCAATGGGTCAATACCATTACCGAGCGATTTACTCATCTTGCGTCCCTGGGAATCACGTACTAATCCGTGGAATAATACGGTATGGAACGGTGCTTTGCCCATCTGCTCATATCCTGAGAAAATCATACGGATAACCCAGAAGAAAATAATATCATATCCGGTTACTAATA
>CAYMTX010000174.1:0-2796 GCA_964393475.1 uncultured Roseburia sp.
CATTACTCTCGTCCAGAGAGGCCTTGTAAGCGAAAATTTTAAAAATAAATTTAAAAAGAGCGTTAATTGCGTAAAAATAATGAAAAATTCAGAAAATTAAAACAGATACAACATCATAGAAGTCATTCGATTTATATAAGCTATAAATGATGAACTTAATTACGCGCTTTTCATATAATAAGGTGAAGGGAGCGTAATTTTTTTATGGAAAAACAGACAATACTTTTAATCAGTGATATGCGACAGGTTTATCTGGCAGAGATTCTTACAAAACGTGGCAATCATGTGCGCTGCCTGGATATCAGAAATAAAAGTACCATCAAGGAGCAGTTGGTGAAACTGAAAGTATTTTTGAATGAGGCGGATGTGTTTATCCTTCCTATTCCGGTGACAAAAGGGATTGATAAGGAGGATTTGAACGAGATATTCAATAAAAATGTGAAAAATAATACACTTGTGATGGGTGGATGTTTTGCGGCGGAGCAGCAGAAAATTCTGACGGAGCGAGGGATTCGTTATCTGGACTTTATGGAAGATGAAGTAGTGACGGAGGAAAACGCGGTTGCAACGGCAGAAGGAGCAGTGGCAGAACTGGTGCAGAACTGTCCGTATAATATTGAAGGTTCTAAAATTATTGTTACAGGTTATGGTTGTTGTGGTAGGACAATTGCCAAAAAACTGGGAGCGTTAGGTGCGCGTGTGACGGTATTGGCAAGGCGTAGCGAAACACGTAAACAAGCGAAACAGGACGGATTTTATGCAGTGGATTTTGCATTTGGACCGGAAGAAGCCATGGGAGCAGTAATGCTTGTGAATACGGTGCCGGCACCGGTGGTCACACGGCTTATGATTCATGAATTGCCGAGAGATGCCTATATTCTGGATATTGCATCCTATCCGGGTGGAACAGATTTTGCCTGTGCAAAAGAGTGTGGGATTTCAGCTGATTTGGTGCTTGGGATTCCGGGTCGTTTTTCACCGAAGGCCAGTGCATATATACTGGCGCGGGCAATGGAAAGATTTACGCTTGGTGATTGTGACAGAAAGGCATAATATATGGATTTTTCAAAATATAATATTGGAGTAGGAATAACCGGTTCATTCTGTATGTTTGCAAGAACCCGAAAAGAAATACAACGGCTGGTGGATTTAGGCGCGAATGTAATTCCGATTTTTTCCTTCAATGCACAAACTTGCGATACACGTTTTGGCAGTGCACGGGATTATGTGGAAGGAATTTGTGAGATAACGGGAAATGAGGGGATTCGCACTATCTGTGCAGCGGAGCCGATTGGACCGAATAATTTTCTGGATATCATGGTGATTGTTCCATGTACCGGAAATACAGCGGCAAAACTTTGTAATGGAATAACAGATACACCGGTTTTAATGGCTGCAAAAGCGCATATGCGAAACGGAAAACCACTGGTAGTTTCTATTTCGACAAATGATGCACTCGGTGCAAATTTTAAAAATATCGGGATGCTGATGAATACGAAGAATATTTATTTTGTACCATTTGGTCAGGATAATCATAAAAGTAAACCGAATTCACTGATTGCAAAGATGGAACTTTTGCCGGAGACAATTGAGATGGCACTTGCCGGAAAACAATTGCAACCGGTATTTCAGAACCCGGATAAATAAGGGTAAAAGTTTTCGTGTGCCGGAGATTTTGGATAGAAAATCTTCGGCACATGAATGGTATTAGAACTGCATTTATGTCGAATTATTTCTGAGAAGCTTCCAATGCTTCGCGACATGCACGGGCAAGTTGGTCACCGCAGGAAGTGCCGCGTCCGCGGCATGAGATACCTTTGATGCGGTCTTCGATTTCTTCAACAGTAAGACCCTCTACTAATTTAGGAATCGCTTGTAAGTTACCGTGACAACCGCCGGTGAATACAACATTGTGTACAACATTGCCGTCTAATTCTAATTCAATCAGAGTGGAACAGGTTCCCTGTGTTTTGTATGTGTATTTCATTATTTCCTCACCTTCTGATGCTATTGCAACATTTTTTGTTTTTTTTCAGTATACAAAGCAATGCGGGAATTTGCAAGCGGGATTTTTGAATGGTGAACAGTAATTATTAATGTTACGTTACTATTCACAGTCTCCTCCACACAACATGCGTAAAACCAGCCGGCAATGCCGTCTGTCGCTGTTGAAAAACAAGTTTCCACAGCTTATCGTTTTACTTATGGTGGTGGAGGTTCCTGATTCCAGTCACCCATACATCTTCATCTGTTTTTTTGCGAGCAAGCTCGAAAATCCATATGCTGCTGTATGTTCGACTGTGAATAGTAACACTGTTAATAAAAAATTCACAAATCATTTACGAGTATTTCTTGAGATAGGCGGCAAAAAGTGGTACAATAGATAGACATATGGACTCTAAAGAGAAAAACATAAGTATTTTAGCAGATAGATAGGAACGGAGATTTATGGGAGTAATAACAAAATTATTCGGTACACACAGTGAACGCGAGTTGAAAAGAATTTATCCGATTGTTGATAAGGTAGAGAGTTTGCGTGAGAGTATGATGGCACTCTCTGATGAACAATTAAGGGCAAAGACCAAAGAATACAAAGAGAGATTGGCACAGGGAGAGACGTTGGACGACCTTATGGTAGAGGCGTATGCTACCGTTCGTGAAGCGGCAAGACGTGTGCTTGGCATGGAACATTACCGTGTACAGATTATCGGTGGTATCATTTTACATCAGGGACGTATTGCAGAGATGCGTACCGGTGAAGGTAAGACACTGGTATCTACATTGCCGGCATATCTG
>CAYMTX010000175.1:0-2708 GCA_964393475.1 uncultured Roseburia sp.
GAATCGTATTGCAGGTGAACCAATAGATATTTTAGTTAACGGTAAATATGTTGCTAAGGGTGAAGTTGTAGTAATTGAAGAAAGTTTTGGTGTAAGAATTACCGAGATTATTAAGTAAAACAAAAGTTTAGAGGAGAAAAGAAATGGCAAAAATTTTAATCGTTGATGACGCAGCTTTCATGAGAATGATGATCAAAGATATTTTAACAAAAAATGGTTATGAAATTGCTGCGGAAGCAGAAAATGGACAGAAAGCTGTTGAAAAATATGCGGAAGCAAGACCGGATTTAGTTCTTATGGATATTACAATGCCGGAGATGGATGGTATTCAGTCATTAAAGAAAATTAAAGAATTAGATCCAAGTGCAAATGTTATTATGTGTTCTGCAATGGGACAGCAGGCAATGGTTATTGAAGCGATTCAGTCCGGAGCAAAAGACTTTATCGTTAAACCATTCCAGGCAGAACGCGTTCTTGAAGCAGTAAAAAAAGTAGTAGGTTAGTATGATTTTATTGAGCTCGACCTTTGAAAGTGCAATGCAGTTAATCGGTGCTCTTCTTATATTTGTCTTTGTTTTGGTAATCACTTATTTCACGACAAAGTGGGTGGGGGGGTATCAAAAAATGAGCATGCGTAATAAGAATCTGCAGGTTATTGAATCACTCAGTGTAGCACCGAATAAGTATCTTAGCCTTATAAAAGCGGGTGAAGTTTATCTTGTGATTGCAGTTGGAAAAGATGAAGTGACATTACTTACACAATTGACAGAAGAGCAGTTGTCGGAAGTACCAGTATTTGATTCTAGTCAAGGGAATACTATGTCCGGGAAAACGGTAGTTGCAGAGAATTTTCAGGAAGTATTGGAAAAAGTAAAGGGACATTTTCCAAAGAAGTAGGATACAAATATGACGAAACGAAAGAAAGTCTATTGCATGTTTTCTTTTGCTATGGCGATTGTGGCAGTCATTCTGTTACTGACTAGTTCAGTTATGACATCTACGGTTTATGCGACAACAAATGAACCGTTAGATATTACGGATTTTACGCAGAATGGTAATGGTGGCAATGTGTCTAAAGCGACAGAAGACAATACAGATGGATTGTCAATTACATATAATAACAATAGTGGTTCGTTGTCGACACCAATCCGAATGTTTTTAGTGATAACGGTTTTATCGTTAGCACCATCCATTCTGATTATGTTGACTTCCTATACAAGAATTATTGTAGTATTACATTTTATCCGAACTGCTATTGGCACACAGACAGCACCGCCAAATCAAGTTCTAATTGGTTTGGCACTGTTTTTAACGTTATTTATTATGTGGCCGACATTACAGACGATTAATACGACTGTGATTGAGCCGCTGGATAATGGTGACATTACTACGGAGGAAGCCTTTGAATTGGTACAGGATCCGTTCCGTAAGTTTATGTACCGTGATTTACAGGAAAAAGATTTAAAACTTTTTGTTGATATCGCATTAGAACATGGAGTAATTCCGGAAGCTGAATATCAGACATATGACAGTTATGATGATATTCCAATGGTGGTAGTAATACCGGCATTTATTATTAGTGAACTTAGACAGGCATTTATTATTGGGTTCCTTATTTATATCCCATTTATTGTTATTGACATGGTAGTTTCTTCTGTGTTGATGTCTATGGGTATGATGATGCTTCCGCCAACTACGATTTCTTTACCATTTAAGATTTTGTTATTTGTTATGGCGGATGGTTGGAATCTGGTAATAGGAAGTCTGGTAAATACGTTCTTATGACGTCTTCATTTTTGTGTAAGGCGGTTCATTAGATAAAGAGGGAATAAGATGATTTCAGAGGGACAAGTTTTAGATATTGCCAGAGAAGCGATATATTTGGTAATTATATGTTCGGCACCGATGTTGTTAATATCTCTGGTAGTTGGATTGGTTATTAGTATTTTCCAGACAGTTACATCCATTCAGGAGCAGACCCTTACGTTCGTTCCTAAAATTGTTGCAGTGTTCTTAGGAATGATGTTATTCGGTTCATGGATATTAAATAATTTATCTGGTTTTATAGATAAACTATGGTCCGATTTTAGTATATATCTCGGATAGGCAGCTTTATGGTTGAGTATACATTTTCTTTAGATAATTTTGAAATATTTTTACTGATACTGGTTCGGGTGTCTTGTTTTGTTTACATCGCTCCTTTTTTTGGAATGGCTAATGTGCCGGGACGATTGAAAATTGGATTAGCAGTTTGCATCACACTCCTTATTAATGGCTTTGTAGATACATCACATGTGGTCTATAACGGAATACTCGGATATGCAGTAATCGTATTAAAAGAAGGAATTACAGGGTTGCTGATAGGGCTTGCTGCAAACATTTGTAATTCCATTATTTTATTTGCAGGAAACATTATCGACATGGATATTGGTTTATCCATGGCACAGGAGTTTGATCCGATTAATCATACGCAGGTAACGATTACAGGTAACTTATATTTTTATTTTATTATGTTGTTACTTGTTGTGTCGGATATGCATCATATCATTCTAAATTCTTTTGTAGATGCATTTGTATTAATTCCTATCAATGGACAAATATTTGATTGGGAACATCTTGCAGGCGCATTTGTTACATACATGGCGGATTTATTCGTGATTGCTTTCCGTATTATCTTACCGATATTTGCGTGTATTATGATATTAAAC
>CAYMTX010000176.1:0-2450 GCA_964393475.1 uncultured Roseburia sp.
GTAATAAGGAAATATCAGGAGGTGCCAAATGAGTAAGGTATTAATTATAGAAGATGAAGAGACGATTGCAGACTTAGAGAAAGATTATTTGGAACTAAGCGGATTTGAGGTAGTAGTAGAGAACAATGGTACAGACGGATTGGCAAGAGCTTTGGCAGAAGACTTTGATATGTTTATTTTAGATTTAATGCTTCCGGGTACGAATGGTTTTGAAATCTGCAAACAGATTCGAGAGAATAAGAATACACCGATTCTGATGGTATCTGCAAAAAAGGATGACATTGATAAAATCAGAGGTCTGGGGCTTGGGGCAGATGATTATATTACAAAACCATTTTCACCAAGCGAATTGGTTGCCCGCGTAAAAGCACATCTGGCGCGTTATGAGCGTCTGATAGGCAGTAATGAAGTGAAGAACAGTGTAATTGAAATCCGTGGTATTCGCATTGACAAAACAGCACGCCGGGTGTGGGTGAATGAAGAGGAGAAGCAGTTTACAACGAAGGAATTTGATTTGCTTACTTTTCTGGCAGAACATCCGAACCATGTATTTACGAAGGATGAATTATTCCGTGAAATTTGGGATATGGAATCGATTGGGGACATCGCAACTGTAACTGTCCACATTAAAAAAATCCGTGAAAAAATCGAAATGAATACAAACAAACCGCAGTACATTGAAACTATATGGGGAGTTGGTTACAGATTCAAGCTGTAGGTTACAGATTCAAGCTGTAGAGCTTGACAACGGTTGATATTTGTATTATTATCAGAAAAAGAAAAAGGCTATGAAAAGAGATAGTAAGCATTTGGAAAATCTCAGAGAGAAGCCGTATGGTGCGAGGCTTTATTGAAAAAATGCTGAACCGGTCTTGGAGCCGTATGCTGAAATCCGGCAGCTGACGTGTGACGCGGGTAGCAGGACGGAAGTAAGATATACTGGGCGCGCCCATTACAGCGCAGGAGTATAGTATGATAAATTCTAAATGCTTAGAGTAATGGCTCTTTCATGAAGAAATTTTATTTTCATCACTGTACTTATAGAGGTTTCTGTCGTAAGGCGGGAATGAATTAAGGTGGTAACACGAAGCGATAAGCTCTCGTCCTTGAAGCATATTCGGGAAGGAGGGCTTTTTTTATTGTTTGATATTTTATATGAAGATGTTGCTATTATCGTTTGTGTAAAGCCCGCAGGGGTTGCGACACAGACGAAACGTATCGGTGAAAAAGATATGGAAAGTATGTTGCGGACCTATCGCATGCAAGAAAACGAAGAGGCTTATATCGGAGTTGTACATCGGCTGGACCAGCCGGTAAGTGGTTTGATGGTATTTGCAAAGACGAAGGAAGCGGCGGCAGATTTAAGTAAGCAGGTAGCTTCTAAAATGGCAGACAAATATTATTATGCGCTGACTGACGGTGTGCCTGTCGCCACGAAAGGTATTTTAGAGGATTATCTGCTAAGAGACGGCAAAAGCAATCTGTCGAGGGTGGTAAGCTGTGGAGAGCCGGGGGCGAAACGTGCAGAACTTTCTTATGAAGTGCTGGAAAAGAGTGATACAAGAGCACTGTTAAGCATTAAACTTGCGACCGGCAGACATCATCAGATACGAGTACAGATGGCACATGCAGGAAGCGGCGGCAGATTTAAGTAAGCAGGTAGCTTCTAAAATGGCAGACAAATATTATTATGCGCTGACTGACGGTGTGCCTGTCGCCACGAAAGGTATTTTAGAGGATTATCTGCTAAGAGACGGCAAAAGCAATCTGTCGAGGGTGGTAAGCTGTGGAGAGCCGGGGGCGAAACGTGCAGAACTTTCTTATGAAGTGCTGGAAAAGAGTGATACAAGAGCACTGTTAAGCATTAAACTTGCGACCGGCAGACATCATCAGATACGAGTACAGATGGCACATGCAGGCTGGCCGCTTGCAGGAGACAGAAAGTACAATTTCAAGACAAATATGAAGCCGGTAAGTGAGCCGATGGGGCTGTGTTCTTATAAGCTTGGTTTCCGGCATCCGGTCACAAAGAAGAAAATGGAGTTTGAAATTGCCTGCCCGTTTTCTTTGTAAAAAGTAATTAGAAATAGTAACAAAATAAGTAACCATTTAGTATAGGTACTGAACAATGAGTAGAAAAGGAGATATATTAGCATGGCAAAGGATAAAAAATTAGTAGAAGCCATTACATCTATGGATGTGGACTTTGCGCAGTGGTACACTGACGTTGTAAAAAAAGCAGAATTAATCGACTATTCCTCTGTAAAGGGATGTATGATTATCAAACCGGCGGGTTATGCAATCTGGGAGAATATCCAGAATGAATTAGACCGCAGATTTAAAGAAACCGGCGTAGAGAATGTTTACATGCCAATGTTCATACCGGAAAGCCTTTTGCAGAAAGAAAAAGACCATGTAGAAGGTTTTGCACCGGAAGTAGCATGGGTGAC
>CAYMTX010000177.1:0-2446 GCA_964393475.1 uncultured Roseburia sp.
GTCTTACAATGGCAGAATATTTCCGTGACAAAGGCGGTAAAGACGTACTGCTATTCATTGATAACATTTTCCGTTTTACGCAGGCAGGTTCTGAGGTGTCAGCGTTATTAGGACGTATGCCTTCAGCCGTAGGTTATCAGCCTACATTACAGACTGAAATGGGTGCTTTGCAGGAACGTATTACTTCTACCAAGAGTGGTTCTATCACATCAGTACAGGCTGTATATGTGCCGGCGGATGACTTAACTGACCCGGCTCCGGCAACTACCTTTGCACACTTGGATGCAACAACTGTTTTGGAGCGTTCAATTGTAGAGCTTGGTATTTATCCGGCAGTAGACCCGCTTGGATCTACTTCACGTATCTTAGACCCACGTATCGTTGGTAAGGAGCATTTTGAAGTAGCGCGCGGTGTACAGGAAATTTTGCAGAAATACAAAGAATTACAGGATATTATCGCAATGCTCGGTATGGAAGAATTATCTGAAGAGGATAAGATTACTGTTAACCGTGCAAGAAAGATTCAGAGATTCTTATCTCAGCCATTCTCAGTTGCAACACAGTTTACCGGCTTAGAGGGTAAGTATGTGCCAATCGCTGAGACAGTTCGTGGTTTCCGTGAAATCATGGATGGTAAACATGATGATATTCCGGAAGGTTACTTCTTAAATAAGGGTTCTATCGACGAAGTGCGTGAAGCTTACAACGAAGCTCATAAATAAGATAGTATTGTTTAAAGAGCCATCGGGCACTTGCTGTCAGATGGCGAAAGAACATGATTCAGGGGTTGATTTCTGCTTTGCGGAGCAATTTTTAATGCAGAAATCAATCGTTACTGAGAATGAAATGAACAGTAATGGAGGTCATTATGGCAGACGATAGTAGAGTTTTTGGTGTAGAAATCATTACGCCGGATCGTATCTTTCATAAAGGCGAGGCAACAATGATTGAATTTAATACGGCTGCCGGTGAAATCGGTGTATATAAGAATCATATACCGCTTACGACTGTGCTTGCACCGGGCATTGTAACCATTCATGTAGACGGAGAAGAGAATGTGCTTGCAGCAGTGCATTCCGGTTTTGCAGAAATCCTGCCGGATAAAGTAACCCTTCTTGCAGAGACTGCTGAATGGCCGGATGAGATTGACGTAGAGCGTGCACAGGCAGCAAAAGCCCGCGCAGAAGAACGTCTGGCAAATAAGACAGAGTCGCTTGATGTGGTGCGTGCAGAGATGGCATTGCGCCGGGCATTAGTTCGTATGGATATTGTAAAATAACTTTATGTGGAAAAAGCAGTTGTGCATGTCTGTTCCTGCGGGAGAGAGAGGTACGACTGCTTTTTTGCTGTCTGTGTGATGTTTGCAATAAATAAATATTTTGGTATAATGAACTAAATGGTAGATAAAAAGGAGTAGTTATATGAGTGAACTTAGAGTGATTGAAGTAAAACAGAGTATTTTTGCAGATAATAATGCAGACGCAGAGCGTCTTCGTACACAATTAAAAGAGGAGAAGACATTTCTGTTAAACCTGATGTCATCTCCGGGTTCGGGTAAGACAACCACACTCCTTGCACTGGCGAAAGAATTGCAGGGAAAATTAAAAATGGGTGTGATGGAAGCAGATATTGATTCGGCGGTGGACGCAGAGACAATGTTAAATGCCGGAGTACGTTCGATTCAGATTCATACAGGTGGTATGTGTCATCTTGATGCAGATATGACAAGACAGGGTTTACTGGAGTTCGGTACAAAAGATTTAGACCTTGTGATTCTTGAGAATGTAGGCAATCTGGTGTGTCCTGCAGAGTTTGATACGGGCGCGGTAAAGAATATGACGATACTGTCTGTTCCGGAAGGACATGATAAACCGTTAAAATATCCGTTGATGTACGAAACCTGCGATCTTTTGGTGGTGAATAAAGTAGATGTTCTGCCATATTTTGACTTTAACAAAGATAAGGTAGTCGAGTATGCCAGAATGAGAAATCCAAAGATTGATATCATCTTTATTTCTGCGAAAACCGGAGAGGGAGTATCAGAACTGGCAGAATGGATTCTGAAGAATACAAAGGAATGGATTGAGAATTAGAATAATGAGCAGATTTTTAATGGTTTGCGAATCGTAATTATGAAGGTACTGAATAATTACGAGCTGATAAATAAATGCATGTATAATACAGGGATAATCCAATATTATACATGCATTGTTTATGTATCGGGATTACTGCATTAAGATAACGTCAGCTGTTAATTCGATGCCAATTTCCGATGCATACAGAACAATGAATGCTACAAGAAAGGTTACGCTGTAAATATGTAAAGTACGAGAGTTCTGATTAACTAAGAACGCCCTGCGCGTAACGCGCAAACCGCATACGTTTGTTCGTTGATGTGCTATTATGAGCACACCCGGGTAAGTTTATGATTTACGAAAGGACAAAC
>CAYMTX010000178.1:0-2419 GCA_964393475.1 uncultured Roseburia sp.
GTCATTATCTACCGGATTGATAAAATACAGTATCCAGCTTAAAATACCCATTGCCAGCATAAAATATGCTGCATAGATCCAGTTTGAAGCATTTACATTTGTCAGTACCGTAAGCAGAATCGGGAATAAAAACGCTCCAATAGAGAACATTGCATGTAAACCGTTAATCAGCCATGCGGATCCCGGTGCAAGACCATTGACTGCTGTATTGCAGAAATTACTTGTCGCACCTCTTGCAAGGCCTGTCAGGAAAAAAGCCAGCGCAAGAAACCATTTGTTTCCGCCCAATATAATCAATAAATACGAGAATGCAAAAAACGCATTAAAAAATAAAATGCTTCTCTTTTTTCCAATGGCAATCGGAAGCATCCCCGCTACAAAACTTGCCACCAGATTTCCTACCGAATGAAGGCTTACAATCATACCGCAAAAGGTATAGTCCAATCCACGCTCATCCCGAATAAACGGCAGAAGTGAACCGATTGACAATGCCAGCATACCATTCATGATAAATACACCGTAACTGCACAAAAATTGTTTTTTCTTTCTTGTATCTTTTAAAAAGTCCATTTTTTGTTACTCCTTTTTCTGTTACTTTTGTTTCTTTTCCTTCGGCAATAATCCGGTTAATTGTTTCCATATATTCGCCACAGTACTTTTCATAAACATCTGCCATTGCTTCTCTGAAACGCTGCTTTTCCATCGCTGAAAACTCTACAATCTGCACACCACTCTTAACCGCTTCCTCTCTCGCCTGCGTTTCCCGCTCTTTCCACAGTTCACGCTCATATAAAGAAGACTCTTTTGCACATTCTAAAATCACCTGCTGTTGTTCTTCGCTCAGCTTCTCCCATGTATGTTCTGCACAAAGCTGCATTTCCGGAACTCTCGTATGCTCGTCCATTGTCCAGTATTTTGCCACTTCATTATGTGACATTGACACATAAGACGGCCAGTTATTTTCTGCACCATCTACCGTTCCCCGCTCCAGACTTGCATAGACATCTCCGTAAGGAATCTTCCATGCACTTGCTCCAAGTGCCTCAACCATGTCTGCCATCAGCTCTGATTCCTGTACACGAATACGCATTCCCCTGATATCTTCCAGACAAGTAATCGGTTTTACCGAATTATAGAAATTCCGTGCTCCGGCATCATACCATGACAAACCGACAAGCTGATAATCCTTCACAAGCTCTATAAATTCTGTTCCGATTTCTCCGTCCAAAACACTCCACATATGTTCTGAATCCCGATACAGATATGGCATTTGCAGTACATTCATCTTCGGAATATGCTCTGAGAGCTGGGATAGCGACACACGTGCAAAATCCACTCCGCCATACCATAGCTGTTTAATAACCTCAGCCTCCGTACCAAGCTCGGCTCCTGAATGTACAATAATGCGAATCTCACCATGCGTCCGTTCTTCTACGAGTTCAGCAAACCTCTTTGCTCCCTGTGTAGTCGGATAGTCCTCCGGTTGATTCTCCGCATAGGTAAATATATAGACGGGTTCATTTTCCTTCCGCTCCGCCAGCCCTGCAACAAAAATTATTAACCCTATCGCCAGAACTGTCATCACTGCCACAATACATTTTATTTCTTTTCTCATATTTGTCAATCCTTGTCCTGCAACACACGAAACCGGTAATCCGTTGGGGTCTCACCTGCCACACGTTTAAATACCTTCGCAAAATAGTTTGAATCATGATATCCTACTTCCGAACTGATATCCTTAATATTAATCGCAACATCTGCAAGCAGATTTTTCGCTTTCTCCACACGATACTCCGACAGATAGACAATAAATCCTTTTCCAAAGCATTGCTTAAATACCTTTGAAAAATAAGCATCCGAATAATTCAATGCACCGGCGACATCCTGCAAAGCAATATCCTCCTTATAATGTTTGTCTATGTAACCTCTGATTTTATCTGCCACTGCACTTAAACGCACATTCTCCTGCTTCTCCTCTTCTAATACATGCTCTTCCCTCAGCACACGCTGCTCTTTCGGCTGTATATCCACCTGATGCATGGCTTCCTCAATTGCAGCCACCAATTCCTCTTCCGGTACCGGTTTCAACAGATAATCCGTTACTCTTATAGAAATTGCCCTTCTTGCATAAGAAAACTCATCATATGCTGTCAAAAAAATGATACCTGCATGTTTGTCCTTCGCACGAATCTGCTCTGCCGCATCCAATCCGTTCACCCCCGGCATTTCAATATCAAGCAATGCAATCCGGCACTCTTTTTCAAAAAAAAGTGAAACAGCCTCTCTGCCATTCTCCGCCGTTACAATTTCTACCTGTCCTGCAAAATATCTCTGTAAAGTTTTTGCGGCTACAATTCGTTCAACCGGCTCATCATCTGCTATCAGTATTCGATACATTTCTTTTCTCCATTTCCTCTTT
>CAYMTX010000179.1:0-2234 GCA_964393475.1 uncultured Roseburia sp.
TACCTGCACCCATATTTAAGTGACCAACTTCGGAGTTACCCATCTGTCCATCCGGGAGACCTACTGCAAGTCCGCTTGCATAACCTTTTACAAATGGATATTCTGCCATTAATTTATCCATTACCGGTGTATTTCCGAGGGCTACTGCATTGCCTTCTGTTTTTTCATTCAATCCGTATCCGTCTAAAATCATAAGTACTGTTGGTTTCTTGCTCATAAATATATCCTCGCTTTTCTAAAATATTTCTTTGCTTCTTACTACTTGCGGTTTCCGACAATATCAATGCCAAATCCGTCATTATCTCTGCTACCACTCACCGATGTAGTGCTGGTATCCGAGTCATACGGAAATACTCTGTCGTCATCCTCACTCAGTTCTCTTTTATTATAAACATTCCCCGCTTCATCAATCACTACGTTCGTTGAGATTTTAGCAAGGTAATGATAGAACTCATCCTTTTCTGTTTTATCGGTTAACAAACCGGTTGTCAAGTCTTTTTGCTCACATGGCAAAAAGCGCAATTGTAACGCTCCATCTGCCTGTATCACCACTTGTGCCACTGTCGTATACAAAGTTCCGTTTGAAAACCAAAAATTGCCCAGACTGTAAGCAATCGGCGTATCACCATAATATGCAATCCCCTGTAGTCTGTGTGGATGTCCTCCAATGATTACATCCGCACCTGCCTCTGCATAAAGCTTTGCCTGTCTTTGTTGGGAAGAATCGGCATACAACGCTCCTTCCGTCCCCCAATGCGGAACTGCAATTACATAATCACTTGTCAGAGCAGCCTGCTTAATTACTTCGATAAACCTCTGCGGATTATTAGTTTTTAGCACTCCGGCTGCCGTAGCTGTTGCTTCCTTAGTGTATTGCGTGGTCCTTTCAATCTCTGTAGCTGCTACAAAAGCAATTTTTTTACCATTTGCTACTACATAAACAATTTTGCTGGCATCTTCAATATTCACACCGGCACCAATATAAGCAATGCCCGCCTCTTCTAATACCTCCATCGTATCAAGCAGACCTTCTTCGCCAAAATCATAGGTATGATTATTACCCAAAGACACAATATCTGCCCCCAGTTCATGCAACAGTGAAACTCTTTCTAAATCTGCACGGAAAGTATAGGCTTTTCTCGGCAGGGCATCTTCGCAATCACTGTAGACAAACTCATTGTTCATAAAAAGTACATCCGAGTCACGCAATACCTCTATTAAATCAGGTGTGATACAACCTTCCAATCCATTCGCCTTCTGCTTATACACCTCCATCGTGTACCAGTCTTCAGCAAAATTAAAATCACCCGTAAAGCTGATTACAGTCTCATTCGGACTGTCACACTCCATCCATAACACATTTTCCGTTTGATAACTTTGAAATTCCGTATTATCGCAATAGCGAAGCCACAAGACATGTATAGACTCTCCGGCAAGTTCATACCAGTCATCTGTATCCATTTCATTATCCAAAACATTCCATGCCAACCGGCGCACAACATCTTCACCATAGTTTGCGGCAAACCACATTAGAAAATTCTCATCCACTGCATATCCTGCAATATCTTCTTTTGAAAGCCCCTGCAAAATCACCTGAAACTCTGCTTCCAAATCTACAATCTCCGGAAAATCGACACTTTCAAAATGCTCCTGCTCTGTATGCATTCCCTCTATGGCATTTGTGGAACTTGATGAGCTCTCTCTCAGGCAACCGCTTAACCCTGCAATAACCACAAATATTATCGTATTGAACATTATTTTGCGTAACTTTTTCTTATCCATAACATATGAATTATATCTTATTTAGACAAAGTACGCAAGATGCGCCTCCTTGTAAAAGCAACGTTCTTTTAACAATTTCAAAGTCTTTCTAAAATAACAAGCATAAAAGGATATCCCGCACACCCCAGTGTTATGGAATACCCTTTTCTTAGATAGTTATACTTATATGCCTATTTGTAGTTTACGATTTTCCCGAAATCTGCTTTTAAACTTGCACCGCCAACCAAGCCGCCGTCGATATCCGGCTGTGCAAATAATTCTGCTGCATTACCTGCATTTACAGAACCGCCATACTGGATACGAACTTTTTCAGCTGTATCTGTACCGTATACTTCTGCGATGCACTCACGGATTGCCTTACAAACTTCCTGTGCCTGCTCTGTTGTAGCTGTTTTTCCGGTTCCGATTGCCCAGATTGGTTCATAAGCGATTACTAAGGAAGCAACCTGCTC
>CAYMTX010000180.1:0-1625 GCA_964393475.1 uncultured Roseburia sp.
GGTATTAGATGGAGTTATTGTATTAGTCGGGCTGTATGTGTTTGGTATTTATGCAGGAATGTATTCCATTATTGCGATTATGGTTGTGACAAAAATGTCAGACATGATCATGGAAGGCTTTAAGTTTTCGAAGGCGGCATTTATTATTACGGATCAATACGAGATTGTGGCAAAGCGTATTTTGCAGGAGTTAGACCGTGGCGCGACAGGACTTTATGCCAGAGGAATGTATTCCGGTAAGGAAAAATGCATGCTTTATTGTGTAGTATCTCAGAAAGAAATTGTAGAAGTAAAAGAAATTGTGGCAGAGGTTGATCCGGGCGCATTTGTAATTGTTTCCGATGCGAGAGAGGTTCTGGGGGAAGGATTTTTAGAATATTCAGAATAGTAACTGGTTATTGAGAAAATGCATAAAAAAAAGTGCATTTGCTCTTTCTTTTTTCAGCGTTTTGCATTAAAATGTAAATTAGGTATTTTTATTTGTGATAAAAAAGATGTTTTTGTGAAAGTGCTAAAAGGAGCGAAACTATGATATCAAACCAGATACTTCAGAACACAATTGACGGATTAAAAGGAATTACAAGGATTGACCTTTGTATCATTGATGTAGAAGGCAAGGTACTTGCAACGACTTTTAATGATGCGGACCGCTATATAGAATCGGCATTGGCATTCGTAGCTTCACCTGCGGATAGCCAAGTGGTAAATGGCTGCCAGTTCTTTAAGGTTTTTGATGAACACCAGTTAGAGTATATTCTTCTGGCAAATGGCGACAGTGATGATGTTTATATGGTGGGAAAAATTGCCGGTTTCCAAATTCAGAATCTTCTGGTAGCATATAAAGAGCGTTTTGATAAGGATAACTTTATCAAGAACCTTCTTTTGGACAATTTATTATTAGTAGATATCTATAATCGTGCGAAGAAGCTTCATATTGATACGGAAGTTCGCCGTGTTGTATTTATCGTAGAGACCAACCGTGATAAAGATGGTAATGAATTAGAGAAAATACGTGGCATTTTCGGGGGCAAATCAAAGGATTTTGTCACAGCCGTAGATGAGAAAAATATTATTGTAGTCCGTGAAGTGACAGATGGAGAGGGCTATGATGATTTAGATAAAACGGCAGAGAGCATCGTGAACTTATTCCGTCAGGATGCAGATTCCAATGTACATGTTGCATATGGTACTATTGTAAATGAAATAAAAGAAGTATCCCGTTCTTATAAAGAAGCAAGAATGGCTTTGGATGTAGGTAAGATTTTCTTTGAAGAGAATGATGTTATTGCCTACTCAACATTAGGTATTGGACGTTTGATTTACCAGCTTCCGATTCCGTTGTGTAAGATGTTTATTAAGGAAATTTTTGATGGCAGATCGCCGGATGATTTCGATGAAGAGACTCTTACTACCATTAATAAGTTCTTCGAGAACAGCTTGAATGTGTCTGAAACATCCAGACAACTATATATTCACAGAAATACCCTGGTATACCGCTTAGACAAGCTTCAGAAGTCTACTGGGTTGGATTTGCGTGTGTTTGAAGATGCAATTACTTTCAAGATTGCATTGATGGTAGTAAAATACATGAAGTATATGGAGTCTTTGGATTACTAGAAGTTAGG